>JAJRWH010000066.1 GCA_024276935.1 Deltaproteobacteria bacterium | reverse complement strand
TCCTATTTCTCTAAAGCGGGACTGTTCAGTTATATGACTCAGTTCCATCGTTTTCGACATACTTCGTGAACCGCCGTGTACGGAACCGTATGCACGGTGGTGTGGGAGGACGGCGGGGGTAACCCCGCCTCCTACCCGATGGAAAACTTCTTGGAAAACCACGGCTTTTACTTGGACTGAGACTCTCGAGTATGGCAGAATCGGGGCGGACTTTTCAGCGAGGTGAATTAAGGTATGCATATTGAGTTGTTAACTTATACGCCAGAACCTGAACTGGTGGTTGCTGCTGCTGCCAGGCTCTGCTATTCGAATTCATCAATCGAGTCTCTGCTTGAGAAAAGCCGCACAGAACGCGAGGCGTTTCTGGAAAAGATTACTTCCCTTGGCCATCTGTCGGTGCTGGAGCACGTCAGTTTTTCCTTTGGTGTCGAAGGGATCAGCCGGGCCTGCTCGCATCAGCTGGTGCGGCATCGGCTGGCCAGCTATTCTCAGCAGAGTCAGCGTTACGTTTCACACCGCGAACGTTTTTCGGCAGTGACTCCTGATTCGATTGCTGGCGATGCGGCCCTGGATCAACGTTATCAGCAGCTTCTTGACGACATTCACGGTTTTTATGCAGAGTTGCTTGAAGCCGGGGTTCCCGCGGAAGATGCACGTTTTATCCTGCCGAATGCGGCAACTACCAAAATCGTTGTGACCATGAATGGGCGTGAATTGCTGCATTTTTTCTCACTGCGTTGTTGTCGACGTGCCCAGTGGGAGATTCGCCAGATGGCAACCCGAATGCTTGAACTGGTCAAGCCTCTGGCACCGATCCTGTTTGCCAAGGCTGGTCCAGGCTGCGTCCGTGGCGGCTGTCCCGAAGGGGCGATGACCTGTGGTGAGATCAAAGCGGTGCGAGCTGAGTTCAGCGCCCTGGGGCAAGGCAACTGAAGGCCGACTATGTTTCATAATCTGGAAGATGTTGTTGATCGTTTTCGCGAAGTTGAAGGGCTGCTGTCTGATCCGACGGTAATTGCCGATCAGCCACGCTATCGTGATTTGACTCGTGAACATTCCGAGTTGAGCGAGGTTGTACAGGTTTACGGACGTTACAAACAGATCTGTGACGAAATCGAAGGCAACCGTGAATTGCTGCTGGACCCGGATCCTGAAATGAAGGCGTTGGCTCGCGAAGAACTGCCTGCACTTGAAGAAGAACAGCAACAACTTGAACAGCAACTCAAGCTGTTACTGGTACCCAAAGATCCGAACGACGAGCGAAACATTATTCTGGAGATTCGCGCCGGTACCGGGGGTGACGAGGCAGCTCTTTTTGCTGCTGATCTGTTTCGTATGTATTCACGTTATGCTGACAGCCAGGGCTGGAAGGTTGAAATCCTCAGCCTGTCAGAGACCGACGGGGGAGGGTACAAAGAGGTTGTTGCCATGATCAACGGCAACAATGTCTATTCGAAACTCAAATTTGAAAGTGGTACCCACCGGGTGCAAAGGGTTCCTGAAACCGAAACTCAGGGTCGGATTCACACCTCTGCCTGTACCGTTGCCGTATTACCGGAAGCCCAGGATGTGGATATCGATATCAATCCGGCAGATATCCGACTTGATCTGTTTCGTGCTTCGGGGGCAGGGGGGCAGCATGTCAATAAAACTGAATCGGCAGTGCGCCTGACCCATATCCCGACAGGTCTGGTGGTGTCCTGCCAGGATGGAAAGTCACAACACAAGAACAAAGCCAAAGCGATGAAAGTGCTGAAATCGCGCCTCTACGATCTGAAACTGGCTGATCAGCATGCCGAGATGGCGGCAGACCGTAAAAGTCAGATCGGCAGCGGAGATCGTAGCGGGCGGATTCGCACCTATAATTTCCCTCAGGGTCGTTGTACCGATCATCGGATCAATCTGACTCTTTACAAGCTTGATGCGATTATGCAGGGTGAGGTTGGTGAGGTGATTGACGCATTGATTACTGATCACCAGGCGACACTGCTCAGTCAGCAGGAGCGGTCCGCTTGAGTGAAACCTGGACGCTGCTGAAGTTGCTGCGCTGGACCCGTGGTTTTTTTCAGGACAAGGGGATCGACAACCCAAGGCTTGATGCCGAATTGCTGATTGCCGAGGTGCTGAAGCTGGATCGGGTTGGTCTTTATCTCAATTATGATCGTCCCTTGACGGCGGTTGAACTGGCGTCAATCAGACCCCTGGTCAAGCGTCGTGGCCAACGAGAGCCACTGCAATATCTGCTGGGACATACCGAGTTCTGGTCACTTGACTTCAAGGTAACGCCTTCGGTACTGATACCACGTGCCGACACCGAAATTCTGGTCGAAGAGGCATTGAAAAAAGCGGAAGATCGCGGCAGGTTGCTGGATATTGGTACCGGCAGTGGCGCGATTGCTCTCAGCTTTGCCAGTGAAAAGAAAGATTGGCAGGTTGTCGGGCTCGATATTTCGCCCGCCGCACTTGAGATTGCAGAGGCGAATATGCATCGGCACAAGCTTGAAAATCAATGCCGGTTTGTGTCTGGCGATCTAAGGCAGCTGCCGGAGCAGACCTACGATCTGGTGGTATCCAATCCGCCGTATATAAGCGTTGCCGAATATCGTGAATTGATGCCTGAAGTTAAAGAATATGAGCCGTCACAAGCCCTTCTCGCCGGAAAGGATGGCCTGGATTGCTACCGTGAACTGATTGTCCAGGCCCCGAAAATCCTCAACTCCGGGGGGTGGTTGTTGGTGGAAATCGGCCATCAGCAACAGGCACCGGTTTCTGCCTTGATGCAGGCCGCGGGGCTGAAAGAGATCTATTGCCGTCTGGATTATGCCGATAATTCGCGTGTGGTTGGTGGTCGTTGCGGATGAGAAATAAAGGATACCAAGCTTTTGCATAAAATTGTCATCAAGGGTGGGGTGCCGCTCAACGGTGAGGTTCAGGTCAGTGGAGCCAAGAATGCGGTTCTGCCTCTGCTCTTTGCGACCCTGTTAGCCGAAGGGCAGAGTGAAATCTGCAACGTTCCTGCGCTGCGTGATATTGATACTGCTGTGGCACTACTCGATATTCTCGGTGCGACGACCGAACGGGTTGCTGACTGCTGCCGGATTGATGCCACAGCAATTCGCAGTGACGAAGCTCCTTACGATCTGGTGCGAACCATGCGTGCTTCGGTGCTGGTTCTTGGCCCTCTGCTGGCGCGTTGTGGTCATGCCCGGGTCAGTCTGCCCGGAGGCTGTGCCATTGGCGCGAGGCCGATAGATCAGCATCTCAAAGGGTTTGAAGCTCTCGGGGCGCGGATCACTCTCGACCATGGTTATGTCGAGGCACAGGCCGAAAGGTTACGTGGAGCCCATATCATCTTCGATATGCCAACGGTAGGGGGGACCGAAAACCTGCTGATGGCTGCAGCTCTGGCCGAGGGTGAAACGATCATTGAAAATGCCGCTCGCGAGCCGGAAATTGTTCAGCTGGCCGAGGCGCTGATCTCGATGGGGGCGAAAATCGAGGGGGCCGGAACGGCGCGAATCAGTATTCAGGGTGTCAGTTCCCTGCGTCCTCTCGAGATAACGGTCATGCCTGACCGGATTGAAGCAGGAACCTTTATGATTGCTGCTGCAATGACCGGTGGTGATCTGTTGGTTCGTGGCGCCCGCCAGCAGGACCAGGAGGTTCTGTTGCAGAAGATGGTTGAAGCAGGAGTGATGATCCATCCCGAACAGGGCGGGTTGCGGGTTGTCGGCCCGGACAAACTGCTGCCGGTCGATGTGCGAACCTCGGCTTTTCCCGGGTTTCCTACCGATATGCAGGCCCAGTTCATGGTGATGATGGCTTTGGCCAGGGGGACCAGCCGTATTTCGGAGAATGTGTTCGAAAATCGTTTCATGCATGTGTGTGAGCTGCAACGGATGGGAGCCAATATCAGTATCGATGGGCATAGTGCCGTGATTCACGGAGTTGAACAATTGCTGGGTGCACCGGTCATGGCCACCGATTTGCGGGCCAGTGCCTGCCTGGTGCTGGCCGGACTGGCGGCAGAAAATACTACCGAAGTTTCGCGTATCTATCATCTGGATCGTGGTTACGAACGGATTGAAGAAAAACTGGCAGGACTCGGGGCACGAATTGAGCGGGTTTCTGCCTAGACGGGACACTGGACAGATCAACTGTTGAGGATAAATATTATGAACGATTGGATCACTTTTGCCCTGCCCAAGGGCCGGATACTTGAAGATTCGATGGAGCTTTTTGCCCGGATCGGTATTACCTGCCCGGAGATGGGCGAGAAAAGCCGTAAGCTGGTCTTCGAAAACCCGGAGCAGAAGTATCGTTTCATGGCCGTCAGGGCAACCGATGTGCCGACCTATGTCGAATATGGGTGTGCCGACCTGGGGGTGGTTGGCAAAGATACCCTGCTTGAACAGGGCAAAGATCTCTATGAGCCGGTTGATATGAAATTCGGGTACTGTCGGTTGGTGGTTGCCGAACCCAAAGATCTTCAGGGAGATGACAATCCGCTCAACTGGTCGAATATTCGTGTGGCAACCAAATATCCCAATGTTACCGAGCGATATTTCGCCGAAAAAGGGGTCCAGGTTGGATTGATCAAGCTCTATGGTTCGATTGAACTGGCGCCACTGGTCGGATTGTCTGAGCGGATTGTCGATCTGGTTTCGACCGGCGGGACTCTCAAAGCCAATGGTATGGTTGAGGTTGATACCATCGCTGAAATAACCACGCGACTGATTGTCAATCGCGCCAGCCTCAAGACCAAACACCGGCGGATTGGCAAGATTATCGAAGACCTTGAAAAAGTCGTTGGTGACGAGGTGCGGATATCGCAATAATCGTGGGCGTTGGGCGTTGGGTGTGAGGCGTTGGGTGTGAGGCGTGAGGCGTGAGGCGTGAGGCGTGAGAAAAGGGACTTCAGGGGCGATTAAATGATGCGGATTTTAAGATTTACTGATGCAGGGTTTGCTGAGGCGTTCAGGAAGATTGAACAGCGTGCCGAGGAAATTCCTGAGGGGATTGAGCAGACGGTCAAGGATATTCTGACCGATGTCCGCTTACGTGGCGATGCGGCCCTGTTCGAACTGACATCCAGGTTCGATCGTCTGTCACTCGATGCGACCAGCATCGAAGTCACAGCCGCTGAAATTGAGTCTGCGGTCGCCCGGGTCAGTGCTGAGTCCTATGCCGCTCTCGAGTTGGCGGCACAACGAATTGCCGACTATCATCGCAAGCAGAAGCAGGAAACCTGGCTTTCGACCGACGAGAGCGATGTGCTGGTTGGTCAGCTGGTGCGGCCTCTTGATCGGGTCGGTATTTATGTCCCGGGAGGTAAGGCCAGCTATCCATCATCGGTGTTGATGAACGCCGTTCCGGCTCGGGTTGCGGGGGTCGGTGAAATTGTTATGATGGTACCGATGCCGGACGCTGTGGTTGATCCTCATGTGCTGGCGGCAGCCCGCATCGCCGGAGTCGACCGGATCTTCAAGGTTGGTGGTGCTCAGGCCATTGCCGCTTTGGCTTTTGGTACGCAGTCAGTGCCGAAGGTCGACAAAATTACCGGGCCGGGCAATATCTTTGTTGCTACGGCCAAACAGCTGGTCTTCGGGCAGGTTGATATTGACATGATCGCCGGTCCCAGTTAAATCCTGGTCATCAATGATGGCAGCGGCAACGCAGCCCATATCGCTGCCGATCTGCTCAGTCAGGCCGAGCATGATGAGCTGGCCTCGGCGGTGTTGGTGACCCGCTGCGAGAAGATGGCCGTTGCGGTGCAGGACGAAGTTGAAAAACAGCTTCAGCAGCTCAGCCGCGAAAAGATCGCCCGTCAGTCGATCGATGACTATGGTGCGATTATTCTGGCTCGTGATCTGGATGAGGCGATTGCCTTTTCGAACCGGATTGCACCCGAACACCTTGAGCTGGCGGTGGATGATCCTTTTGCGATTTTACCGCAGATTCGTCACGCCGGGGCGATCTTCATGGGTCATCATACCCCCGAAGCCGCAGGTGATTATCTGGCCGGGCCCAACCATACCCTGCCGACCGGCGGCACGGCACGTTTCTTTTCACCGCTGTCGCTGGATGACTTTGTCAAAAAGTCGAGTATTGTCAGTTTCAGTCAGGCCGGGCTGAAAAGGTTGGGCAAAGAGATTGTGCATATCGCCGAGCTTGAAGGGCTTGAGGCACACGCCCGGTCGGTGTCGATTCGCTTGAAATGAAATAGTTATCGTTTTAATTGCAGAAACGAAGGCCAGCTTTTGCCTCGGGATGACTTCGGGATAAAGGCCGGAGAGGGCAAAAAAACAAGCAGAATCTAAAGATCTGGTTTTGGTTGTATCCGGCATTTTATCCAGGCCTATATCCTGAGGCACAGATTGTTTTTTTAGATCTCATGAGAATTCAGGAGATAATCATGGCGCGCAGTGCAAAAATCGAACGTAAAACCAAAGAGACTGAGATCTGTGTCGAATTAAAGCTGGATGGCTCGGGTCGGGAGAAGATTTCAACCCCGGCGCCCTTTTTCGATCACATGCTTTCGGCGCTGATCCGGCATGGTTTCTTTGATCTCAAGGTCGCAGCAGAGGGCGATATCGAGATCGATGCCCACCACACGGTCGAGGATGTCGGTATCTGTCTGGGTGAGGTCTTCAAAAAAGCATTGGGGGACAAGACCGGCATCCGTCGTTTTGGGCGCGGTACCATGCCAATGCACGAGGCACTCGCTTCGGTGATTATCGATTTTTCCGGTCGGCCCTTTCTGGTTTTCAATGCCGAGTTACCCAAGGCTCAGGTTGGTAACTTTGAAACGGAACTGGTTGAAGAGTTTTTTGTCGCTTTCTGCAATCACAGCGGTGCCAATATCCATGTGAACCTGGCTTATGGTGACAATATCCACCACATTATTGAAGCGATCTTCAAAGCCTTCGGTCGTGCTCTCGACGAGGCGACCTCTCTCGATCCGCGCATTCAGGGGGTGCTGTCGACCAAGGGCAGTTTGGAATAAGGCAGGCAACAGGCGCCGGGCTTTGGGCGCTGGGTTTTGGTAACAGGAAAACGAAAAACCATGATCAATATTATCGATTACGAAATGGGCAACCTGCGCAGTGTCGAGAAGGCCTTTGAGTCGCTCGGCTTTGAAGCGCGGGTCAGTGCCGATCCGCAGGATATCGCTTTGGCTGACAAGGTTGTGTTGCCGGGGGTCGGGGCCTTTGCCGATTGCGTCAGCAATCTGCGCAATGGAGGGTTTGTTGAACCGCTGCTGGCCCACGTTGATGCAGGCAAACCACTGCTGGGGATCTGCGTTGGCATGCAGATGCTGTTCGACAGTAGTGAAGAGTTTGGCCATCACAAAGGCCTGGGGCTGATCCCGGGTGAGGTGGTGAGTTTTCCCTCTGGTATGGTTGAAAACGCTGAGCGCCTCAAGGTGCCACATATGGGCTGGAACAATCTGGTGCTAAAACAGGAATCCCCGTTATTTAAAGGGGTGACCGATGAGAGTTTTGTCTATTTTGTCCATTCCTACTATGCCCGGGCTCAAAATGAGTCTGATGTCGCTGCCAGTTGCCGTTACGGTGAGGTTGAGTTCTGTGCCTCAGTCTGGCGCGACAACATCATGGCGACCCAGTTTCACCCTGAGAAAAGCCAGACAGTTGGTTTGCAGATATTCCGGAATTTTGGAGATTTATAGAAGATTAGCCACCAAGACACCAAGAGCACCAAGAATGACAAAAGCTCTTTTAGCGCTGAGACGCTGAGAATCGCAGAGGCGGAGAGAAAAACTGAATCTGAGAATTCAAGTTCTAACCTTGAGCACTTTTGCTTTTCTCCGCGCCTCTCCCTCTCTGCGCCTCTCCGTTAAAAAAGATTTTCCTGGTGTGCTTGGTGCCTTGGTGGCAACCAAAGGATTATAAGAATGATTATTTTACCCGCGATTGATTTGAAAGAAGGTCGTTGTGTCCGTCTGGAGCAGGGGCTGATGGATAAAGACACGGTCTACAATGACGATCCCGCTGCCCAGGCGCTTATCTGGCAGGAACAGGGTGGCGAGTTGCTGCATATCGTCGACCTTGATGGGGCCTTTGCCGGGGTCCCAAAGAATAAAGAGGCGATCAAGGCGATCATCGAGGCGATCGATATCCCCAGTGAGCTGGGTGGCGGTATTCGCGACATGAAGACGATCGAGGCCTACCTTGGGTTGGGCATTGATCGAGTGATCCTCGGTACCGTGGCCAAAGAGAATCCAGCGCTGGTTGAAGAGGCCTGTAAAAAATATCCCGGCCAGATTGTGGTTGGCATCGATGCCAGGGAGGGTCTGGTTGCGGTGCGTGGCTGGGCTGACGTGACCGAAAAAAAGGCCAGTGAGATGGCCAAAGAGATGGAAGGTTTCGGCGTTGAGGCGATTATTTATACCGACATCGCCCGTGACGGTATGATGCAGGGGCCGAATATCGAAGCGACCAGGGCTCTGGCTGACGCGATCAATATCCCGGTCATCGCCTCGGGCGGGCTCTCTTCGCTTGACGATATCCGGCGGCTGATGGAAATCGAAGCCTGCGGCATCAGTGGGGTGATCGCTGGCAAAGCGATCTATTCAGGTGCAATTGACCTGGCGGAAGCCGTGGCGCTGACCAGGGGATGATAAGAAGCCGGGTTTGCGTGGACGGCTAATCCAGAAAGTGGTACTATAGTGACACTTTCTCTTGCGAATGGAGTGGCCGATGAAAGTCGAACTCGTTACCAGTTTGAAGCGACAGGCAACCAGGATTCTAGCCGATCTTCACGAGACGAAAGAACCGGTGCTGATCACCGAGCACGGTCGCCCCTCGGCCTACCTGGTTGATGTCGGCGACTATGAGCTGATGCAGCGGCGGATGCAGATTCTGGAGGGGATCGCGAAAGGGGAACGTGCGATTCTCGAAGGGCGCACCGCCAATGACGGTGAAGCGCGCGAGAAGATGCACCAGTGGCTGAAATAACCTGGACCGAGGCGGCACTCGACGACCTGGAGGGAATTGCCGAGTACATCGCACTCGATAACCTGTCGGCAGCGAAAGGTTTGGTTCAGGCTGTTTTCGACAAGGTCGCTCGGCTGGAGAGCCACCCGAAATCAGGTCGCGTTCCGTCAGAGCTGAAAGGGCTGAACTACCGTGAGGTTGTTGTGCTACCCTGCCGTATTTTTTACCGGATTGAAGCAGGGAAGGTCTTTATCCTGCATATTATGCGGCAGGAACAGGATCTGCGAAAATTTCTGCTCAAGAATAAGCTGGGTACCAACTCAAATTAATTTTTCACGGTGTGCTCTGTGATTCTGTGGTGAACCAAAAGGGATAGAAGTTATGCTGACCAAAAGAATTATCCCCTGTCTCGACGTTAAGGATGGTCGTGTGGTCAAGGGTGTGCAGTTTGTCGGGCTGCGTGATGCCGGTGATCCGGTTGAGGCGGCTGAGGCTTACTGTGAACAGGGCGCCGATGAGCTGACTTTTCTTGATATTACCGCTTCGAGTGACAATCGCGAAACCATTGTTGATGTGGTGCGCCAGACTGCCGAGCGGGTTTTTATGCCGCTGACCGTTGGTGGTGGTATCCGGAGTTGCGAGGATATTCGCAAGATGCTTAACGCCGGAGCCGACAAGGTTTCGATCAACACCGCTGCGGTGTTTAACCCCGAATTTGTCAAAGAGGCCGCCGAGCGCTTCGGCAGCCAGTGTACGGTGGTGGCAATCGATGCCCGCCGGGTACCCGGTTCTGATCCGCTGCGGTGGGAGGTCTATACTCACGGTGGTCGTAAGCCGACGGGGATTGATGTGGTTGAGTGGGTGCAAAGGATGGAGGCCTACGGCAGCGGCGAGATTCTTCTTACTTCGATGGACTGTGACGGCACCAGGGATGGCTACGATATTGCCCTGACTCGTGCAGTGAGTGATGCGGTCGAGATTCCGGTGATCGCTTCGGGCGGGGTCGGCAATCTGGAGCATATTCGCGAGGGGTTGGTCGAAGGAGGAGCTTCGGCGGCGCTGGCGGCATCGATCTTCCATTTCAAGGAATACACCATCGCCGAGTGCAAGGAGTACCTGCAGCAGCACGGCGTTCCTGCACGGATTTAAGAATTTTTATTAGCCCACCAAGAGCACCAAGGAAAGCAAAGGCATTTTAACGCAGAGACGCTGAGGAGCAGAGGTGGAGAGATGAGCCTTTTGATTTTAAACCCTGAAGTGACTTTCGCTTTTCTCTGCGGACTCTTCCGCTCTGCGTCTCTGCGTTAAGATAAAGGTTTTCTTGGTGCACTTTGTGACTTGGTGGCTATAACTCTAAGGTTTTGACTATGTCTCTGATCGAACAACTTAAATTCGACGGCAACGGCCTGATCCCGGCGATCACCCAGGATGCTGAAAGTGGCGACGTTCTGATGATGGCCTACATGAATGCCGAGGCGGTCGAACAGACGCTGGCAACCGGCAACGTTCACTACTATTCGCGTTCACGACAGAAGCAGTGGATGAAGGGTGAGTCTTCAGGCCATTTGCAGATTGTCAAAGAAATTCGGTTTGATTGTGACAACGATTGCCTGTTGATCAAGATCGAACAGCAGGGTGCGGCCTGCCATACCGGCCAGCGCAGCTGTTTTTACCGGGTTTGGGATGGTGAAATTCGTGAGACCGCCGACAAGCTGGTCGATGCAGCCAGTCTCTATGCGCGGCAGGATATCCTTGAAGCGCTCTACAATATCGTTCAGGAGCGCAAGCAGTTGGGCGATGGGGAGAAGTCCTATGTCAAGTCACTATTTGACAAGGGGCTCGACAAGATTCTCGGCAAGATCGGTGAAGAAGCGACCGAAACCGCCATTGCAGGCAAAGGTGGTGATCGTGAAGAGATCATCTACGAGGTCGCAGATCTCTTTTTTCATGTGGTGGTTCTGCTCGGATTTTATGATCTGCCACCTGAACGGATCTATGCTGAATTGCGGCGTCGTTTTGGTCTGTCAGGAATCGAAGAGAAAGCCAGTCGTCAAAAATAGGGAGCAAATGCATGGCCAAGGTTATTGTAAAGTTTGCCAGTCGGACCTTGCAGGAGGTGGCAATTGGCCCGCAGGGGATCAAGATAGGTCGTGAGGTGGACAATGATATCCAGATTGATAACGTTGCGGTTTCACGCTATCACGCCGAGATCTATCGTCAGGGATTTCCCTACTATATTGAGGACAAGAACAGCACCAACGGAACCAGTTTAAATGGCAACAGGATCAGCTGGAAAGCGGCTTTGAGTCATAATGACAAAATTATGATCGGTAAACATACTCTGGTGTTTGTTGAAGAGCCCAAAGACAGAGCCAACAAGAAAACCCTGCGCAATGCGGATGAAACACTCTGCCTCAGTGCAGAAGATCTGGCCAGTTTGCGAAGAAATCGCTAGAAGGGTTGTGCTAGTGTCCCGTGCGGTTAATTCTGCCTTCTAATTCTGCCTACAGCGAGAAGGAGGTGTTTATGAACCGGACCGATTATCAAGGAATGTGTCAGCTTTTCAGTAACGGTCAGTTGATCTGGATTGAGAACACCGACAAGCAAATTGCCGGACGTGTTACCGGATGCAGTGAAGAACTGATCGAGGTTGATGTGCAGGGCCATCATGAATCCTGGCAGCGTGCTGCCTGTATGGAAATGACTCATGGTTACAAGGTGAATTATGCCGAATACCTGAAGCATCCGCAGGATTTCGATACCCATCTCGATTGAGCAAAAACGAGCGGGGATAATCGATGGCAGAAAATTGAGCCGGACTTCTTTATGGGGAGTCCGGCTTGTTGTTTTTTGTCAGGCAGACTCTGGTGATCTGGGCTAACCGCGGCACCTTTGACGATGATTCTGTGTTATGCTTTAGCTTCTCCCCCCGAATCCGGGGTTGTTCGACTCATTCACGATTTTGAAAAATTTCCGGTTGCTACCGGGTTTCATGCGATGAGGTCTTGATGCCTTCTGCACGTAAACACCACAAACTGAAGAAAGAGCTCGGGCTGTTCAATGTTTACGCCATTGCCACCGGGACAACACTGAGTGCCGGATTTTTCCTGTTGCCGGGGATTGCTGCTTCTCAGGCAGGCCCGGCAATGGTATTGGCCTATATGTTGGCGGCTATTCCGCTGGTTCCGGCGATGTTCAGTATTGTTGAACTTTGTACTGCGATGCCCAAAGCAGGCGGGGTCTACTACTTTCTGGATCGCAGTCTTGGCCCTCTTTTTGGAACAATTGGTGGAATGGGAACCTGGTTGGCGCTGATTCTCAAGGTCTCTTTTGCGTTGATGGGGATGGGGTACTATCTGGCGATTTTCATCCCCGGAATTGGTGAAGGCCATATTCGCAGTCTGGCGGTGGTGCTGGCATTGGCCATTGGTGTTCTGAATCTGTTTGGAGCCAAAAAAAGTGGTGGGTTGCAAAGCTTTCTGGTGTTTTTCCTGTTGCTTCTGCTGATGGTTTTTGTCGGTGGGGGACTGCCAAATATCGAGCCAGTACATTTTGAGGGTTTTTTTGCTGCCGGGTTCGACTCGATTATTTCAACCGCCGGGCTGGTTTATATCAGCTATGTCGGGGTAACAACCGTCACCTCACTGTCTGAAGAGGTCGAAAACCCTGAGAAGAATCTGCCCCGGGGCGTTTTCCTCTCTCTGTTGACCGCTCTGTTGGTTTACGGGTTGGGAACTTCGGTGATGGTTGGGGTTTTGCCCCTTGACCAACTGTCATACACCATGACACCGGTCGCTGATGCAACGGCAGTCTTTCTGGGCAAACCGGGGCTTTATATCCTTTCCTTTGCAGCGGTTCTGGCCTTTACCAGTGTGGCTAATGCCGGCACCATGAGTGCATCACGTTATCCCCTGGCGCTCTCGCGAGACAATTTATTACCGGGAGTCTTCAGTCGCTTGCGTGATGGAGTTCCGGTCCTGTCGATTTTGATGACCGTTGGCAGTATTGTCATGATTTTGCTGTTTCTCGATCCTTTGAAAATCGCCAAACTGGCCAGTGCCTTCCAGTTGCTGATGTTTGCCCTGATCTGTTTTACCGTTATTGTTATGCGTGAGAGCGGGCTCGACAGCTATGACCCCGGTTATCGTTCTCCCTTTTATCCCTGGATGCAACTGCTCGGAATCTTTTCGCCACTCTGGTTTATTATCGAAATGGGTTGGATGCCGACCCTCTTTTCGCTGGGATTGATCATTGTTGGTATCATCTGGTATCGCAGCTATGCCCGCCTCAAGGTCAAGCGAAGCGGGGCCATTTTTCATATCTTCGCCCGGCTGGGAAAGCTCAGCCAGCAGGGGCTGGATTATGAACTGCGCGAGATCATGAAAGAAAAGGGGCTGCGGCAGAAGGATCCTTTCGATCAGATTATCGCCGACAGTTATGTTCTGAATATTGATGAACGGACGACGTTTGAGGATGCTGTTGATGCGGTCAGTGGCTGGTTTGCCGAGCGTCTGGGGCATTTTCCGCGTGAAATTGGCGAACAGTTTCTTGAGGGGACTCGAGTCGGAGCGACTCCGGTGACGCGGGGGATTGCGTTGCCGCACTTTCGAACCGAGGATATCGAACGTTCTTTTCTGGCCATCGTGCGGGCACCGCGCGGTCTGAAAATTGATGTTCCCCATCCTCTCAATCCCGAAAGCCACGACAGTCAGTTGGTTCAGGCGGTTTTCTTCCTGGTCAGCCCTGATGCCAATCCGGCCCTGCATCTACGGTTGCTGGCGCAGATTGCCGGGCTGGTTGAGCATGAAGACTTTGCCGAGCTTTGGCAACGGGCCGATAATGAACAGGAAATCAAAGAATTGTTGTTGCGTGATGAAAATTGTCTGTCACTGGTTTTGATGGGTGAAGGCCCGACAGCGCAGTTGATCGGGCGTAGTCTTGATCAGATTCGACTTCCCGAAGGGAGCCTGGTTGCCCTGCTGCGTCGTGGAGATGAAATGATGGTGCCACGCTCCAATACTCTGTTGATGGAAAATGATCGAATGACACTTATTGGTGAGGTTGACGCTATTCGTCAGCTGCAACGGGATTATCTTTCAGATCAGGTGCTGCCCGGTGATTGATTCAGCTGTTTATGATTATCTCCTGATTGGCGGCGGGATTGTCGGGGTTTCAACCGCGTTGCAGCTCAAGCAGCGTTTTCCAGCGGCGCGGATTCTGTTGCTCGAAAAAGAGGCGGATGTCGCTTGCCATCAAACCGGACATAACAGCGGGGTCATCCATGCGGGGGTCTACTACGAACCGGGCAGTCTGAAAGCCCGGTTTTGCCGTGAAGGATCTCAGGCGACAGTTGAATTCTGTCGTCAACACAATATTCCCTTTCAGCGCTGTGGAAAGTTGCTGGTGGCGACCAGTCCAGTCGAGGTTGAGCGGATGGACGCGTTAGCCGAGCGTTGTCTGCGGAATCAGATTGCGGTTGAGCCTGTCAGTGCCGGACAGCTCAAAACACTGGAGCCGAATATTGCTGGTTTGGGTGCGTTACTGGTGCCTGCAACCGGTATTGTAGATTATCGTCAGGTGACAGCGGCCTTGCTGGAACAGTTTGCCTCTTTGGGCGGAGAGGTTCTTTTCTCGGCACAGGTTACAGGTCTGTACGAAGACGAGACCATGATTGAGGTCTGTTGTGGAAGCTCCCGTTTCAGGGGACGTTTTTTGGTCAGTTGTGCCGGATTGATGGCAGATCGAATCCTCTCATTGCTTGGAATTGACGCAGATTTTCGGATTGTCCCGTTTCGTGGTGAATACTATCAGTTGCCACAGATCTACAATGAGATCGTTTCTCATCTGATTTATCCGATCCCTGATCCTGAGTTGCCCTTTTTGGGAGTCCATCTGACCCGTATGATCGATGGCAGTGTGACTGTTGGGCCCAATGCGGTGGTCGGCTGGAAGCGTGAAGGCTACGGACGGATAAACTTTTCATTGCGAGACAGTTTCGCCAATCTGAGTTATCCAGGGTTCTGGAAGGTGATGCGTACCCACCTGCGATCAGGTCTGAACGAAATGAAAAATTCACTGTGGAAGCGCGGTTATTTACAGGAAGTGCGTAAATACTGTCCGCAACTGGGGCTGAACGACCTGCGTCCCTATCCTGCGGGAATTCGTGCCCAGGCTGTCAGGGCCGACGGGAGCCTGGTGCATGATTTTCTGTTTGCCGACAGCCCCCGCAGTCTGCATGTCTGCAACGCACCGTCACCGGCAGCGACTTCGGCATTGCCGATCGGCGCCTATATTTGTGACAAGGTTGCCGAGCAGTCAGGTTGATTTTGCGGCTTATTTGAGTGGGATGAAGGTGAACTTCTGTCCGCCAATCGCAGCTTCATACATCAAGCCGCCCTTGGTGTGAATGAAAATGGCGGTACCGTTCACATAATGGCCGCCCAGCTGCTGCCCGGTTTGCGGACCACTGCTGAGGCCGGCAGAATTACCGGCAGTGCCCGTAGTCGCTTGGGCTCCCGCAGTAATGGCGACTGCTGAAGCTGTGGCGTCCAG
>JAJRWH010000065.1 GCA_024276935.1 Deltaproteobacteria bacterium | reverse complement strand
GGAAAAGAGGCCAAAAAGAGCAGATCGACCACCGGATCAAAGGAAATCTGCGTAGCTTCGGCAGATTTTAACAGTCAAAGAACATTTCACAGGCCCCGTTCAAGAGGGTGCGGGGAGTGGTGTAACTCTAAACTCCAGCACTAAATTTAACTGAGTGCAAAATCCTAACCGGACACTACTGGATGATAATAAAAATAAAAAGCCCGGTGACGGAGGGGGGGGGTCACCGGGCTTCCGGACACTTAGAGCGTCCGTTGGCTAAGAATATCTATCATTCCAGTGGGGATGTCAAGAAAAAAGTCGTCAGAAAAAACAAAGGTGACAAAAAAGGTTTTTCCGTAAAAGACGAACGGCTGGTTAAAAAAAGTAGCTGCCACCTGGAGGGAAGATCTTCGGCTTTTTGAAGAAAAAAGCCCGGCAACGGAGGGGGAGGGTCGCCGGGCTTTACGCCAGAACTCAATGTCTGCCGCGAAGCGCATCATACTGATTGGCCCAACGATGTCAATATGAAAGTCGGATCCGACAGGTTCTTTACGTTAGAAGAGATGAATTATTTATGGCTTTATGTTAGTGTGTATAGCAGGAGGTAAGATCATGCTGATTCGCGTCATGTATGAGGATGGAAGTTTCGACATGGTTCGCAACGATATGTTGGACATTCTGGTTGCAAACCTGAAAGTCAAAAAGATCCGCCGGGCCAGTGGTTGGGTTGATGTCGAAAACGACGAAACTCGCCGTAGCCTTGGCCGCCCGTGGGAGGGCCCGGAGCGTCGTGCCCCCTGGCCGGGCGCACCCGATGGGCAATAGATTTTACCTGACGAAAGCTCCGGGTTGATACTCTGGAGACAGAGTGGGGTAGGCCTTTCTTTTCGCGGTCTTGAATATAAAAGAGCCCGGCAACAGTCACTGTTGCCGGGCTCTTTTATATTCTGAATCCCTGATTTCTTTACAGACCGTAGTCGTGTTCATGTATCAGCTTCCTCGTTGATTGTATCTCTCTGGAGAAGAGTCGTTTCAACCAGATCGACGTGGAAATTTGTTCCCCGTCCGATACGACTGTCAACAGTAATTTCACCAGCCATCAGCCCAACCAGTTTTTTGGCGATACTTAACCCGATTCCAATTCCGTCGGCTTTATCGGCCATTTCTTCCAGCCAGGTAAAAGGTTTAAAAATATTTTCCAGATCAGCAGGTGAAATCCCGGGCCCTGAATCGCTTACCGATAGTCTGACTTTTCCGTCGCACCTGCTCAGACAGACCAGAACCTCACTGTTTTCAAAGCTGTACTTGATCGCATTGGTCAGCAGATTTGTGACCACCTGCCGGAGCCTGACCTTGTCGGCCATGACCATGTAGGGCAGATTTTCGTTTGTTGTATCAATAATCGTGACTGTCTTGTGACTTGCCATTGTGCCCACAACGGCCAGGACATCATCCAGAACAGCACGAAAAGAAACAGGGATCATGTTAACTTTCAGGTGTCCCGATTCAATGACGGAAACATCAAGAACATCATCAATCAATAGATTCAGGTGGATTCCTGATTCATGAATAATTTTGACATTGTGGCGTTGATTTTCAGTCAAGGGCTCTTTGGTTTGGCTGATAAGCAACTCGGAAAAACCGATGATTGAAGTCAGAGGGGTTCGCAGCTCATGGCTCATATTGGCTAAAAATTGGGTTTTTGCCTGATTGGCACTGTCGGCCATTTGCTTGGCTGTTACCAGTTCGTGAGTGCGACGTTCAACTTCGTGTTCAAGATTGTTCCGGGCTTCAAGCAACGTATTGTGAGCCCGCTGATTGGCCAGGTCGCGCTCAAGGCGGATGATATGAATACGGTCAGCCATGGCCAGAGAAAGAAGACCCGCATCAAGGAGAAAGCCGATTGATGTCGCATGAAGCAGGACAAAATGATAGGGAAGAACCCCCAGGAGAGTGAGACTGGCAACGATGGCACCAACCAGTGACGATGTCCAGGCCAGGAGGTAAAAACGGGCTGCGGGCACTCCTGCACGTTTAGCCTGAACGCCTGTGGCAAGTAGCAGGGGAGAATAAATCTGAATGATGACAAAGGTGGATAAAGCCAGATAAACAACATCTTCGACTATAAATGGGGCTCATCAGTGATCTCAATCTCATGCCCCGGAGGAATCAGGGACGCCAAATAGAAAGGAGTCACATTAGCGACCGGGTATTGCCGGTGCATATAGCGGTTGATATTCAGCGACTGGAATGGGTTGATCAGGAGAATTCTCATTGCCCCCCCCTGCAATACAGTCAAAAATGATTGGATTTGGTCAATAAAGTTAACTCGGTGGGTCAAGAATGTAAAGATTTTTCTGGTTACGTGATTGTGGCAGGAGGACTTCTCCTGTCGTGCCGGAGACTCGAATAGCACTTTCTTGGTTTGGCGAATAAAGTTTCAGGATAGCCAGTGGTGTAAGGCTGAGACAGCTTGTTTGAAAAATAAAAACCCCCTGAAATCACAACTGCTTACGATTCCAGAGGGTTATCATTGGTGGAGCTGATGAGGATCGAACTCACGACCTACGCGTTGCGAACGCGTCGCTCTCCCAACTGAGCTACAGCCCCTTGTATGATCTTGCCGGAGCAATTTAACTGACCGCTGGTGTGCTGTCAATCGTTGGTTTTGATTGGTCGTTGTTGCAGGCGGGTTGGCAGGGTGATGGTGAAAACGGCTCCTTCTTCGTGGTTTGTGACCTTGAGTTCTCCCTGGTGATGTTCAATGATTCGTTGACAAATAGAGAGACCGAGACCTGTGCCCTGTTTGCGGGTTGTGAAAAAGGGGGTGAAGATATTGGACCGCAATTCTTGCGGGATGCCACCTCCGGTATCCTGCAGTTCGATACGGACGGCATTTTCACCCCGTAGATGAGCTTTTTCAGCACGCAGGGTCAGTTTCCCCCCTTCTGGCATCGCCTGGCGGGCATTGCTGATCAGATTGATCAATACCTGATCAATCTGTTCGGCATCGCCGTGGAGCTGGGGCAGGTTGTCCGCCATTTCGATAATGAGCTCAATGCCGGATTTGGTCAGTTTCTCCCCTTCAATCAACAGGGCTTGTTCAAGAACCCGATCAAAACTGTAAGGGGTTGGAGTCAGTTCGTGCTGGCGGGAAAAAGCCAGGATTTTGTCGAGCATTTTTTCGAGTCGTTCGGTCTCTTCATGAATGATTCTGGCATATTGCTGTTCGTTGCTATCAGGTTGTAATTGTTTGCTCAGGCGGCGGGCAAAACCACCGAGGGTGGCCAGCGGGTTGCGTAGTTCGTGAGCAACGGATGCGGACATTTCACCGATGGTTGCCATTTTTTCACGTTGCAGCAGTCTTTCCTGGGTTTCGCGCAGACTTTGGTGAGCCGTTTCAATGTGGTGAACCAGTTGAGCGTTATCCAGAGCGATTCCGGCCTGAGCGGCAAAGAGTTCCAGAAAACGCAAGCGTTGATCGTCGATTCTTTCCCGGGTTCCATGGTTGTCGACTTCAAGGACACACAAGACCTGCTGCCGGGCAATCAGCGGGATACAGGCATGGTCGCTGAGTACCAGGCGTTGTGCAAGTTCGTCTGTTGAGGTCAGGGGACGGTTGACGAGGATCGCTTGCTGTTCGCGGACAACGCGGGCCAGGCAGCTGTCTGGTTCTTTCAGCGACAGACGCATCTGCATGACCTGCCGGGAAAATTCTGTTTGCTGCTGGGCACTGAGTGCTTCGGGGGAGATCTGCAAATTCTGGTTTTCGGCAGGCAGGCCTTCGGGAAGAATCAGACTTGCTGTCTCACGGGTGACGCCGAGGATTCCTTGCAGGCTGTTGCTGCGCTCGTTGACCATAAAGAGCATCGCACGCTGAAAGGCCCCGCCCTGAGGATGGACCAGCAGGGAAAGAATCAGATGCATCAGATCGTCAGTTGCCAGGGTGCTGTGCAAGAGCTGGCTGATCCGATAGAGCAAAGAGATATCCTGCAAGTTGCGGGCATCGGCGGTTGAAACCCTGCGCAATCGTTCCAGGGTCAGTTGCTGCTCAATTGCCTGAGCAATCTGAAAACTGCAGGTCAGCATCAACTGTTGTTGTTCAAGCCGAAAGGGGGCGCGGTTTTCGCCACTGCTGCCGAAGAAAGAGAGTGTTCCCAGATTTTTGCCGTGAACTCGTAAGGGGACGCAGTAAAAGCAGGCGGGGAGTTTTCCCTGATTATCCAGCGGAGCAATCAGTTGACTGCGGCCAGTTGCCAGAACTTTTTCGCTGACAGTCTGAACCTGTTGCAGGAAAAAAGCCTGTTGCGCCTGGTCGGAGGTTTCACTTCGTAGATAGTGAGGGTTGAGATTGCTTTCCGCATCAAGGGCCGGGTAGAGAACGACGCAGGTTGCGTCGCAATGCTCAAGCAGAACCGAAGGAACAATGGCGCACAGGCTGCCAAGATCGGTCGCTGAATTCAGAGACTGTCCAAGGCGTGACAGCAGGGTCAGTTGAGCGATCCGGCGGGATGTTTGCTCCATGGCTGTTATCGCAAGGCTATGACCGGTTTACAGTTTCACCGATCAGAGAACAGTGTCAATAGTAACGACGACTGGATGATAGGGAGTGAATCAGCCGATTCGCTCCTTTCTTTCCTGTTCGGTTTTGCAGTCAATACACAGGGTTGTTACCGGACGGGCTCGCAAGCGTTCAGTACCGATCTGTTCTTCACAGCTTTCGCATTGCCCGAAGGTTCCATCGTCGATCCGTTCCAGGGCCTGGCGGATTTTCAGAATCAATTTACGTTCGCGGTCACGAATGCGCAGTTCGAAGTTTCGATCCGATTCGAGGCTGGCACGATCGGTTGGATCAGGAAAGTTGGTTTTCTCTTCGGTCATGTCCGAAACGGTTCGTCCGGCATCACTGAGAAGCTCATCCATCTGTGCCTGAAGCAGAGTACGAAATTCTTCCATAAGTTTTTTATTCATAATTACCTCACGTGCCTGGTTTGTCGGTGTAACAGGCGGTTGAAAAACTATCTGCGTTGCGATTGCGGTGTTAAAATTGCCTCAAAATACTTTATTTACCGGGTGTAAACGGCGTTTTTTCGACAATTTTTGCCTTGCACTCGCGGCCTCAAAAACATTTTTCAACAGCCTGGTAGACAATCATAACCCAATTGAGAGTCAGAATGTTCCCCCCAGTTGCGTGTAGAGGATCAGGAGCAGAACGCCAACAGCCAGCCAGAGTGAAAAGAAATCACTGTTCTTTTTGGGAAGGTTATCCACCAGATCCCTGGTTTCCTCACTGATGACCGATTCTGGCAGACGTTCTTGAAGCTGAGCCAGCAGCTGATCAAAATGATCGTAATTATTCGAGAGAATCAGAAAATCAACTTCGCTGCTGATACTGATGAAAACTCGTCGCCTGACTTTTACCGTATCAACTGCGGTGATATCAGCCAGCGGAAGAACCTTTTGCCGAAAGAGCCGTCGGGTAATGATTGCATCATCGCAAAAAAGGATCTGGCGCCGCCAGCTTTCGGCAAACAGCCCGATAACGGGCAGCATGATAGCTGCCAGGATGACTATTTTGCCCGTCGTTTCCCGCTGAATGATGCAGATTACAAGCAAAGCAACCAGCAGCAGGCAGGTCAGACCGAGGGCCAGAAGAAAGTTTTTGCGTATCTTGAATACCAATAGCCAGATCCATTTGTTGAGCAGGCAGACAGATTATCGAAAACTAACAAAAACCCTTGGCTGTGCCAAGGAAAATCGTCGTTGTTTCGGGGCCATGCTCTTATTTGATGCTGTTACGAACGCTGGAAAACCCCGCTTTTGCCACCGCTTTTTTCTTGCAGGCAGATGTCGCCGATCACCATCATTTTGTCGATGGCTTTGCACATATCGTAGATCGTCAGTGCCGCAACCGAAACAGCTGTCAACGCTTCCATTTCAACCCCGGTCTGGCCATTGACCTTGGCCACCGCAGAAATCGAGACGATTCCTTCGTCGGGCTGCGGTGAAAATTCAAGTTCGACTGAAGTCAGCGCCAAGGGGTGACAAAGCGGAATCAGGCTGGATGTCTGTTTGGCCGCCATGATCCCGGCGATTCTGGCGATACCGAAAACGTCTCCTTTTTCGATGTTACGATCAAGAATCTGGCGAAGAGTTGTCGGCTGCATCCTTATTTCGCCGCTGGCCAGAGCCCTGCGACGGGTAACAGATTTGTTGCCGACATCGACCATGATTGCCTTGCCCTGGTCATCAAAATGGGTCAGTTTGTCACTCATTCAAGTGCTCCTGTATTGTCTATTCAGACTCGACGAATCCAATCCCTTGTCCAGAGGTTGAATCCGTTCCAAAATGACTTCAATCAAAAATCTGTTCCATCAGTTCGCTGGCGTGGCGAATGCCGACCAGCTTCATTCCTTTGGGGGGCTTGATGTTCTTGAGGCTTCCAAAAGGCAGAATGCAGCGTGTAAATCCCAGGCGGGCCGCCTCATTGACTCGCAGTTCGGGTTGAGAAACGGCACGGACTTCACCCGTCAGACCGACTTCGCCGAAGATCACGGTTTGTGGTTCGATAGCACGGTTGAGATGGCTGCTGGCCAGCGCGGCGATGGTTGCCAGATCGACTGCCGGTTCGTCAAGCCGAACGCCCCCTGCAACGTTGACAAAAATATCCTGACCGGCAAGCTGCAGTTCAACTTTTTTATCAAGAATCGCGACCAGCAGGGCCATCCGTTTGTGATCGATACCAATGGCGGTTCGTTGCGGGGTGCCAAAGCTGCTGCCGGAGACCAGCGCCTGGAGTTCGACCAGAATTGGCCGGGTTCCCTCAAGGGCCGGAACCACGACGCTACCGGGATTTTTTTCGGGTCTTTCGGCCAGAAAAAGTTCCGAAGGATTGGTGACTTCCCGCAAGCCACTTTCACGCATCTCGAAAACACCGATTTCATTGGTCGAACCGAAGCGATTTTTTACCGCGCGTAAAATCCGGTAGGGATGACCGGGGTCTCCCTCGAAATAGAGGACCGTATCGACCATGTGTTCCAGAACCCGTGGTCCGGCAATGACACCATCTTTGGTAACGTGGCCGACCAGAAAGGTCGGGATACCTTGTCCTTTGGCCAGCAGCATCAGCTGCCCGGCACACTCGCGGACCTGGCTGACGCTGCCGGGTGCCGATTCGATGCTGTTGGTGAAAATGGTCTGGATAGAATCGATAACCAAAAAATCGGGGTTGAGTTCAGCAACCCGTTTGCGAATCTGCTCCAGAGACGTTTCGGCCAGCAGGTAAAGGTTTTTAGCTGTTGTTCCCAGGCGTTCGGCTCGTAGTTTCACCTGGCGGGTTGATTCCTCTGCCGTGACGTAAAGAGCGGTCCCGCTGGTTGCCAGTTGATCGACCGCCTGCAACAACAGGGTTGATTTGCCGATTCAGGGGTCTCCACCGACCAGGGTCAGCGAGCCGGGAACCAGGCCACCGCCCAGGGTGCGGTCGAGCTCTGCCAGCCCACAACTGACCCGATCTTCAGCGGTGCTGGTAATATCTTCGAGTTTTTGCGGTTTGCCGGGAGCGGCCAGGGCGCGAGGGCCTTGTGCGGGCTGGGTTTGTTCTTCAGCCAGGGTGTTCCATTGATTGCAGTCCGGGCACTTGCCGAGCCATTTGGGGCTTTGGAAACCACACTGCTGACAGGTGAAAAAGGTCTTGACTCTGGCCATGATTGCCCTTTGGGTGTCGAAACGTCTGCTACTGAATTGTGCGAACCGACCCATCCTAAGATGTGGACGTGAAACTGTCAATTTTTGGCCAGCCCGGTTATAATCGACCTTGGCGATGAACCGGAAAAACATGCGGAGAAAGAGATTCAACCGATGCGCTATCCAGAACTTTGTGCCGCACTTGAAGAGTTCGGTTTTTCCGAACGGGTCAGTCTGGGGCAGATAAAGGAACGTTACCGCGACCTGGTGCGTCGTTATCATCCTGATCGCGGGGTAGAATCTGACCCGGAAAAAATCCGCCGCGTTAACGAAGCCTACCGGATTTTGCGCAGCTATTGTCATGATTATCTGTTTGACTGTTCCTACCAGGAATTTCTTGAGCAGTATCCTGAAGAGCGCCTGCGTGAACAGTTTGCTGTGGACAGTCTCTGGGGAGGGCGTGGTGAGGATGTCTGAGTCGGGTTGACTCCGCCCTGCTGGTGATTTTTCGCCTTGTTTTTCAGTGGTTTGCCATGTTAGCTTGCCCCTTTTTTGTCACAGCCCCTCTGTCGCTATAAAGATGACACATGAATGATTTTCAAAGGCTGACCGAAGTCAGTCGCCCCTCGCGTTATTTGGGTGGTGAACTGGGTAGTCGCAGCAAGAGCCCGCAGCAGGTTGATTTGCGGATGGCCCTGGCTTTCCCCGATGTCTATGAGGTGGGGATGAGCCATATCGGGTTTCCCATCCTTTACCGTATTTTGAATGATCTCGATGGGGTTGCTGCCGAGCGTGCCTATGCACCCTGGCCCGACATGGCTGAATTGCTCCAACGTGATGGTGCGCCATTGGCCTCTCTGGAGACGGGTCTGCCGTTGGCCGATTTCGATATCATCGGTTTTACCCTGCAATATGAACTCAGTTATACCAATGTCCTGTGGATGATGCAGCTGGCAGGTTTGCCGCTGCGGCGGGAGCAGCGCAGCACTGACGCGCCATTGATTGTTGTCGGTGGCCCCTGTGCCTTCAACCCCGAACCGTTGGCCGATTTTTTCGACTGCGCTCTGATCGGTGATGGCGAAGAAGCATTGGTTGAATTGGTTGAAACCGTACGTTCTTCGCGCAGTGAAGGTATAGAGCGTTCAGAATTATTGAACAGGCTGGCGAAGATTGAGGGCATCTATGTCCCTTCATTGTTCGAAATTGACTATCAGAATGATGGCCGAATTGCCGCCATCAGACCGTTGAAAAAGGAATATTCCAAGGTGCGGCGACGGTTTCTGGCTGATCTGGAGACCGCAGCTTTTCCGACCGAGCCGATTATTCCTTTTATGCAGACGGTGCATAACCGGGTGGCCATGGAGATTGCGCGTGGGTGTACGCGTGGCTGCCGTTTCTGTCAGGCAGGGTATATTTATCGCCCGGTGCGCGAGCGCAGTCCAGAAAAAATTGCCGAACTGGTCGAGGCCGCCCTGAAAAATTCAGGATACGAAGAGATTTCGCTGCTGTCGCTGTCAACGGGTGATTACAGTTGTATTGAGCCGTTGCTCCAAGGTTTGATGGCCAAATATGCCGAAGATCGGGTTGCTGTGTCCTTTCCCAGTTTGCGGGTCGGATCATTGACCGAAGGGCTGATGGAAGAGATCAAGAAGGTCCGCAAGACCGGCTTTACCTTGGCTCCTGAGGCGGGCAGTGAGCGGATGCGTCAGTTGATCAACAAGGGGATCAGTGAAGAGGATCTGCTTGAAACCACGCAGCGGGCTTTTTCTCTTGGCTGGCGATTGATCAAGCTCTATTTCATGATGGGACTGCCGAGCGAAAGAGATGAGGATCTGCTGGCGATCATTGATCTGGCGGCACGGGTCAAGCGCAGTGGCCGTGGGACTGAAGGTGGAGCCGATGTCAACGTTGCCGTCTCGACCTTTGTGCCCAAGCCCCACACCCCTTTTCAGTGGGAGCCACAGATTGGGATAGAAGAGACTCTGCGTATGCAGACTCTGCTCAAGGAGGGGTTGCGAGCCAAGAAGCTGCGCTTCAAATATCATGAGGCGACCTTGTCATTTCTTGAAGGAGTTTTTGCCCGTGGGGACCGGCGTCTTGGCAGGGTTCTTGAGGCTGCGCTGGCCGCCGGGTGCAAGTTTGATGGCTGGCGCGAGCACTTTGATTTTGCCAAGTGGCAGCAGGCTTTTGCTGACTGTGCAATTGATCCCGCCTGGTATCTGCGTGAGCGGCATGAAGATGAGGTTCTGCCCTGGGATCATATCGATTGCGGCTTGCCAAAGAGCTTTTTTGTCAAAGAACGCCACAAGGCCCTGGAGCTGGCGGCAACTCCCGATTGTCGTACTGATGAGTGCAGTGGTTGCGGGGTTTGTGACTTCGAGGTGGTGAAGATGCGCCTGCAGCAGACGCAGGCATTGCCATTGGCCAAAGCAACCCGCAGAAGTGCCGGTGACAGTGATCTGCGTTTTCGGGTGCGATTACGGCTGGCCAAGCGCGGTCGGGCAAAAATGGTAGCGCACCTGGAGTATCTGACCATGTTTCAGCGTGCGGTGCGGCGTGCCGGTTTGCCGGTAAGATTTTCACAGGGATTTCATCCAACACCGAAGATCTCGTATCTCGAAGCTTTACCAATGGGAGTGGAGAGTGAGGCTGAACTGGTTGATCTCGAACTCTTTGCTCCGTTGGCTGCCGAAGAGATTGCCAGTCGTCTGAATGCCCAGTTGCCGGAAGGTTTCACCATTATTGCGGCAGATATCCTTGCTGCCGGGGCTCCTTCACCTTCAGCGGCGGTTGTGGCCAGTATTTACCGGGTGCCTTTGCCCAAAGAGATAAGTGGCCTTGAGTCGCGCATTGCGGCGTTTCTTGCCAGTGAGCGGATCGAGGAGGTCCGAATCAAGAAGGGGCGCGAGAAAAGAATTGATCTGCGGGCCGATGTTGCCGCGATCGAACTGGTAGATGGTGAGCTGGAACTCAAATTGTTAAAGGGGAGTCCGCTGCGGATAGCCGGTTATCTGTTTGGCCTCGATATGGAAGCTGTACGTCAGCTTGGGGTGCGTAAAACGACTATCCTGCTCAGGAAATAAGTGCCGAGTCTGTCGATATAGGTTAGGCTTGAAGTCTGAGGCGGATATACTCTGTTTCGCCACAGAATGAACAGACAATAAAACATTCTTTTTTTGAATACTGGAGTTTAGAGTTACACCACTCCCCGCACCCTCTTGAACGGGGCCTGTGAAATGTTCTTTGACTGTTAAAATCTGCCGAAGCTACGCAGATTTCCTTTGATCCGGTGGTCGATCTGCTCTTTTTGGCCTCTTTTCCAG
>JAJRWH010000064.1 GCA_024276935.1 Deltaproteobacteria bacterium | reverse complement strand
GGCCATTTTACATCGCCTGGTCGCTTGTTTTGTTGGCGTAGCCAAGCACCCTATGCAACGCTTTAGGCTGAGAAGGTATTTATTCAGCAAACCCTAAGTATTAACAGCCAAATCGGCGACGGAACTCTTTCCGTCGCCGATTTTTTTGTGTATAGTCCCTGCCCATGACAAATACCCTATTCAATATCGTTCTGATTGAACCCGAAATTCCGCCCAATACCGGCAATATCGGTCGACTCTGTGCAGCCACCGGAGCTGTTCTGCATCTGGTTGGCCAGCTCGGTTTTTCGCTGGATGACAAGCACCTCAAACGTGCCGGGCTTGATTACTGGCCCGAGGTCAACCTGCAGCGCTGGGATTCTCTGCACGAACTGCAAACAGCTTTTCCTGATGGGCGCTACTGGTACCTGTCAAAAAAAGCCACCCAAAATTACACACAGGTTTCTTTTGCAGCAGGAGATTTTCTGGTTTTCGGTAAAGAGACCAAAGGGCTTCCTGAGGAACTGCTGGACAAAGCAGGAGATATGGCCCTGCGAATCCCGATTTTCTCACCCGCAGTTCGCAGCCTGAACCTGGCCAACTCGGCGGCGATTATTCTCTACGAAGCATTGCGGCAAACGGGAGCATTGGAACAGGAATAAACTGAACAAACAAAAACGGGAGGCGGGAACAAACTTGACCGCTTGTTCCCGCCTCCCGCTTCTTTTTTAGCCTGTTCCAGCTTTCAGGGCTCAGACAAGTCCCATCAACTTGCTGCTTCGCTCCAGAAAAGCAGCCATCCGCTCTTTGGTCAGGGCCATGTGTGAAAGCATCGCCAGGTCATAAACCTGCTCGATCAGTAAGCCAGATTTTTCTTCATCACCGGCCTCTTTGAGCTCCAGAACCTTGGCCACCACGGGGCTTGCACTGTTGACCATCAGGGTGTGCTCGGCAAACATGTCCAGCTCCGGCGTATCGCCGCCCTGCCCCATATTGCGCATCATTTCCTTGAAGCGCCGCGACTGCTCATTCAGCAGGATCATTCCCGGAACCGAATCATCCTTGAGGCTCTCGATCCGGATGGTCAACCCCTTGATGTCGAGACCCTCTTTGAAAATCTCTTCGATCTTTTCGCTGCGCGTCTTGTTATCGCCATCAACAATCTTCTGGCTGTCATCCTGCTCGATCAGATTTTCCGTAATATCTGAATCGACCCGTTCAAAACTGTTTTTATCTTCTTTCGATTCGAGAAACTGGATGAAATGATTGTCAATCATCGCATCAAGGATCAGCACCTCGATTCCCTGGGATTCAAACAGTTTCAGATAGGTTGACTGGGTTCCCTCGTCATTGGCGTAGTAAATCTTGCCTTCGTGTTTGTCCTTGGCCCGCTCCAGATAGTCAGGCAGGGTGGTGTATTTCTGCTCACCGGTGCTGCGATAGATCACATGGTCCTTGACCTTGTTGTAGAACTTGTCTTCACGCATCATCCCGTACTTGACGAAGGTATGAATATCCTCCCAGATCGGCGCAAATTCATCGGCACCTTTTTTGGCCAGTTCAACCACCTTGGCCGCAATCCGCGAACTGATGACCTCGCGAATCTTTCTTACCTGAGGCTCGTTTTGCAGGTAGCTGCGTGAAACATTGAGCGGCAGGTCGGGAGCGTCCAGACAACCTTGCAACGGAGTCAGAAACTCAGGGATCAGCTCAGGACAGTTGTCCGAAACGAAGACCTGATTGCAAAAGAGTTTGATGTGACTTTTCGTGACATCGAACTCATTGTTCAGACGGGGGAAATAGAGAACCCCTTTCAGATTAAAAGGATAATCGATGTTCAGATGAATCCAGAAGAGCGGCTCTCCTGACATCGGATAGAGTTTACGATAAAACTCACGATAATCCTCATCTTTGAGTTCACTGGCGGTCTGGGTCCAGAGAGGTTTGCTGTCGTTGATCTGTTCACCTTCAAGGCGGATGGTTACCGGCAGAAAGTTGCAGAACTTGACCAGAATTTCACGCACCCGGTCCTTTTGTAAAAATTCTTTCTCATCATCCGCCAGATGCAGCACAACCTCGGTGCCACGTTCTTTACGCTTACCGGCAGACAGGCTGTATTCAGTGGTCCCGTCGCAGACCCAATCCACCGCTTCGGCATCTTTTTGCCAGGAAAGGGTTCTGATTTCGACCTGATCTGCCACCATGAACGATGAATAAAAGCCCAGCCCGAAATGACCGATAATTTCGTTTTTATCCTCAAGCCCCTTGAACTTTTCGATAAAATCTTCAGCCGAACTGAACGCAATCTGATTGATATATTTGCGCACCTCGTCGGCGGTCATTCCCAGACCATTATCACTGATGCTGAGCGTGCCCTTCTTTTCGTCGATTGTGATATCGACGGCATATTCGTCACTCAGTTTCAGGCCTTCGACCAGATTAATATTCTTGAGTTTGCTGATGGCATCAACCGCATTGGCCACCAACTCACGCAGAAAAATTTCTTTTTCACTGTAGAGCCATTTTTTAATAATCGGAAAAATGTTTTCGGTATGAATTGATATTTCACCGGTTTCAGCTTTTGTCTTTGCTTTTGCGACCATTCTTACTCCTCCTTCTACCTTTTTGCAAAAATATCCTGGCCCATGAATTCAGCGCAGGATACGTAGAATCCCCATGGGTTCATGGTTAAATACGGTCAAATAAAATAAGGATGTCAATCTGCTTTGTCAACCGGTGAAAATTAAAAAAATGAGGTCAACCTGCAGACGTCATGGCAAGTGTTTCCAGATTTCCTGATCTGATTTTTCGACTGTCTCCAACAGCTTGGGGACAAAGTCATCGCGCTGCATATAGGGCTCAACCGTGGCAAGAAACTGCTCGATCAACAGAGACCTCTCATTGGCCAGATCCTCTGTCGCAACACCCATTTTTTTGAGTGGACGTTGATAACGCAAACGTATCGATTTGTCGCCGGTCTCGATAAAAGCATCAACCTCAATCAGAAGTCGGTGAAAATCACCAAAATAGCGATTGCTTTCATCGGTGAATTGGAGTTTAAGGTTGTTTTTAAAAACAATTTCGTGAACCGGTTTATTTTTCATCGCCTGTCCCCTGCTGCTGATGTAATGATTCAATCTGACTCCACAAACCGCGTAAAATACGGACTTCACGGTCATTGAGCCCGGCACGTCCAAAAATACGGCGAAACGCCCGCATAATATGATCCGGATTTTGCGGATTTAAAAACCCGCATTCGGTCAAAGAGGTTTCCATATGTTCGTACATCTTCTCCATATTTTTGACTCCGGCAAGTCGTTTTCGCCCGGTTGTGACCTGCTGCAACCGTCCTTGTCCCTTTTTCAGTTCGTAGAGACAAAGAGCAACCGCCTGAGCCAGATTCATTGAAGGCAGAGCTTCATCAGTCGGAATCGTGATAAACCGCTGACAAAGATCAAGCTCTGCGGTATGCAGCCCCTTGTCTTCCCGCCCGAAAACCAGGGCGATGGGATCAGTCAGACTGAGTGGCAGAATCTGCTCTGCCGCCTCATCGGGATGGAGAAGATCTTCGCGGTATTTCCCGAAGCGACGGGTGGTACCAAAAGCGGTAACACAATCGGCCAGGGCATCAACCAGGCTGGTAAACACCCGGGCCTTTTCAAGCAAATCGGTTGCCTTGACCGCCATCTGCCGCGCTTCGTGAACCAGATGATTTGTCTGGGGATTCACCAGGCGCAGATCCTGCAAACCAAAGTTTTTCATCGCCCGGCACACAGAACCGATGTTGCGCGGTCCCTGGGGCTCGACCAGCACAACACAGACATTGTGCAGATTAAAAAGACTGTTCATTGTTTTTCCTGTGGTTAAAACCATGCATCACTGACAGGCAGAGGCCAGTGAGAGTGCATAAATCGCCGCGGTTTCAGTTCTGAGTATGCGTGGCCCGAGAGAGGTCAGGGTTGCCCCGAGATGTTGCACCTCGCTGATCTCTTCAGCACTGAACCCACCTTCCGGGCCAACAACCAGGGCCAGACGTTGCCCGGCGAAGTTTTGCAGACATTCCAGCAGGGACTCGGCCTTCGCTGCCGGATGGCAGACCAGCACCTGATCAAAACGGGTAAACAGATAGAGCATCTGCCGCCAATCGAGAACCGGAGACAATTCGGGAATCATGCGCCTTCGGCATTGTCTGGCGGCACGAAGAATCACCTCAGGCCACCGATGAGACTTGGGTTGTCCGGCATCCCGTTCTGCCAAACTGATTGAATGGTGACTGACAAAAGGAACAATGGCAAAAGCGCCCAGCTCAACAGCTTTTTGCAAAACCAGTTCAAACCGTTCTTTGGCGGGCAGTGCCTGAAACAGGGTCAATTCAATCTCAGGTTCGGGATCAGGCACCTCGGCAAAAGGGACAACCCGAACCTGGTGGTCATTCATTTCAAGTAAACGAACCCGATAACTGCGTTGCTGCGGGCAGATCGCGGTCAGGATCTCACCGGGCCTTGCCTTCCAGCAGTCCAGAGCGGTGGCTGCCCTGTCGAGAAAGCAGGAAACCTCAAGTTGAGGTGGCTGACTTAATCGCAACAAACTGGCGCGGCCAGCCTGATTAACAGATTGCAGGATTGAATCCATGAGCTCGGTAATCACGGAAGCGGTTGCGGGAAGCTTCGGCCAATTGCGGGTCGTAGATTTCGGCAAAGTCGTATACAAGTTCAAACTGAGCCACAAAATCGAGGGCGCAGGGAGTTCCCATAATCAAAATCGTAGCGCGATTCGGGTTTTGCTCAACAGTGCTGATAACAACCGGCTCATCCAGACAATCAACACTGCCATTCGCCAGAGAGTGAGGCAAAAAGGATCCTTTGTCCCAAACCCACATAAAGCGATCAAGAGTCACGGCCCGGTTCTGATCATCGACCACAATCAGAACCCGCGCTCCGGCAAGAAAATGCTCTTCAGCCAGGCGGCAGAGGTGGAGAGCTTTTTCCTGGCGTTCCAGTTTTATAAAACGAACGTTTGCCATGCCAAAGTCACTCAGCGGGTTAGCGATCCAGTAATTCTGTCATCAACTGATGACCATCAACAACCAGACCGGTCGCTGCGGCACTGGCTTCAGAATAGCCTGAATCCCGCCGGGTCTGGGGAGTACGACTGTCAAACAGCAGATAGGGAACCGCACTTGAGGTATGGGTCCGCAACTCAACCGGTGTCGGATGATCAGGCAAAACCAGAATCCGGCAATCACCGATCTGATCCAGGGCCTCAACAATCGTCCCCACCACCAGGCGATCAAAGTTTTCAATGGCGGTTATTTTTTCATCCAGCAAACCACCATGCGCCGCTTCATCAGGAGCCTCGACATGCAAATAGACAAAATCGGCTTCTTTCAACTGGGTCAGTGCAGCCTGAGCTTTGCCCTGATAATCGGTATCCAGATAACCGGTCGCTCCCGGTACCTTGATAATTTTCAGACCGGCACAGACACCCAGTCCACGAATCAAATCAACCGCTGAAATAACGCCACCCTGCAAGCCGTAAAGCTCTTGATAGGTCGCCATGTGCGGGCGCTTCCCTTGTCCCCAGAGCCAGATTGAATTGGCAGGAAGCTCGCCACGTTCGGTCCGGGCTTCATTGATGGGGTGATTGGCAAAAAGCATCTGGGCCGAGTTCATCAGATCGAGCAGTTCGCCACTCCCCTCACCTTCAGGCAAGGAATCTTCAATGCTCTGGCTGCTGATATCGTGAGGTGGCACACAGCGTATTTTGTCTTTACCCCCGCGCCAGACCAGCAGGTGGCGGTAAGAAATACCGGGATAAAAAGTAAATTGATCGTCGCCCAGTTCCGCCTGAAGACAACGAATCAACTCAGCAGCATCGTCAGTACCAATATGACCCGCCGAAAAATCGCCCATATACAGTTTGCCGTAATGAGCTTCCAGCCAGACCAGATTCAAGCGAAAAGCCACATCATCCGGACCAAGCTCAACCCCCATACTCGCAGCTTCCAGGGGGGCTCGCCCCGAATAGGACTCTGCCGGATCGTAGCCAAAAACAGACAGATTGGCCACATCACTGCCAGGATGAAAACCATCAGGAACGGTACGAGCCAGCCCGAGGGCCCCGCTGTTGGCCAGACGGTCCATATATGGCGTTTTGGCGGCCTGCAAGGGGGTCTTGTCCTGCAAAACGCTGATTGGCTCATCGGCCATTCCATCACCCAAAAGAATCAGATATTTCATCGTCAATAATCCGTTGGTTTGACAGGTATTAAGCCCGTATCACCCGCGTGGGTGATATTGCTGGTGAACCTGTTTAAGTCGAGCCTGAAGAACGTGCGTGTAAATCTGAGTCGTCGAGATATCGGCATGTCCCAACATAACCTGGACAGCACGAAGATCGGCTCCATGCTCAAGTAAATGTGTCGCAAATGAATGACGCAGCATATGCGGATAAATTTCTGTCCCGATACCTGCTTTTGTGGCGTTGCGGCGCAGGATTTTCCAGAAGCCCTGCCGACTCAGACCACGGCCCCGTCGATTCAAAAAAAGATAATGACATCCCGCCTGCGGTTTCAAGCCATTTCGTCCGTCGGCAAGATACTCTGCCAGCGCAGACATTGCAAGCTCACCAAGGGGGATCAATCGTTGTTTTTTCCCTTTGCCCAGAGTGCTCAAACAACCCATTTCACGGTTGATGTCACCCAACTTCAAACCGACCAGTTCAGAGACGCGTAAACCGGTGGCGTAAAGAACCTCCAGCATGGCCCGATCACGCCGGGCCAACGGATCATCGCCGGTTGGAGCCGCCAAAAGGGCTTCCACCTCCTGCTGGGACAAGAGACGGGGCAACGACCTGAGGGTCCGTGGTGATTCCAGCAACAGGGTTGGATCACGGGGAGAAAAACCTTCTGCCAGTAAAAACTTGTGAAAATTCCGCAGCGCACTCAAGGATCTGGCACGACTTCCTGATGCCAGACCTGATTTTTTCAACCAGGTCAGATAGGCCAGCACCTGTGCCTGACTTATCGCCTCAACCTTGTCGACCCCCGATTTTTTCAACCAGTCCAGATAGGTGCGCAAGTCGCGACCATAGGACTCAATACTGTTGGCAGCAAGCCCTTTTTCAATCACTAAATAGTTAAGGAAGGTATCAAGGATGTGTTCCATAACTATTCAACCTCAAACGGAAATTGACCATGTAAAATCACTCGGCCAAACAGGACAACAAGGTTTCCTTAACTCTGGTAATTTTTTCTTCCGGACCAATTTTCTGGCCGAAAATGTCGCTGACATAGAAAACGTCTGCAACCTGATCGACTTTGGTCGAGATCTTGGAGACGGCAATATACAGGCCCAGTTCGGTCAAGGTCCGGGTGATATCATACAAAAGGCCGATTCGATCATGGGCATAAATATCGATAACCGTGTATTGGTCAGAGACATCGTTCGAAATATCAACATGATTCGGGCTAAGTGGTTTTTCACGCGTCACCATGAAATCGGGTGCTTTCTGGCGTGAGAGTAAATCCTCAACAAAAACCCTTCCCTCAATCACTCCGGTCAGATCTTTTTCAACACGTTGCCACTTGGCATCACTTTCAACCGCTTCACCGGTCATACTTTTCACCTGGAGAACATCCAGCACCAGACCGTTTTTACGCGTATGAATCTGCGCCCCGAGAATATTGATCGCATGGGCCGCCATAACCCCGGCAATCTGAGAAAAAAGCCCGGGAGAATCAAGTGTTGCCAAGGTCAACTCGGTATAATCCTGTTCGGGATGCTGATCAACCTGCAAAGCCAGCGATGCCTTACCACGCCCCAAAGATAAACGAAGATGCTTGATGATTTCCCAGGCGTGATAACTGAGCAGGTAGCGAGTGCTGAGATTGGCCAGACAACGATTCACACGAGACTCGGGGAAATCTTCCATCAGCGCAGTACGCACCTTACGTTTACGATTACGGACCTTCTCGGAACGTTTTTCCTGATAAAAATCACCCTTCTCCAGAAGATCATAAGTTTTTTCATACAGTTCCTGAAGCAGCTGCCCTTTCCACTCACTCCAGACATCAGGGCCCACCGAGCGGACATCGGCAAAGGTCAGAAGATAGAGCATTTTGAGATTTTCACTCATCCCCATCTGGGCGGCAAAATCCGTTATTGTCCGGTTGTCGTGCAGATCCCGTCGTTGCGAGATGTGCACCATACTCAAATGATTCTGCACCAGAAACTGCAAGCGTTTACTGTCTTCACGGTTCAGCCCCATGCGCCGCGCGATCGTCGGGATCATCGAGGCTCCCTTGGTGCTGTGATCTTTTCCTTCTCCCTTTCCAATGTCATGAAAGAGGATGGCCAGAAGCAGAAGTTCGCGTTTCTCAACATCTTTGGCCAGACGGGCCAGAAGAGGATATTCCTCATCATACTCGCCGTCCCAGAGACGACAGATCTCTTCAACCGCAAACAGACTGTGAATATCAACCGTATAGATATGATAGAGATCAAACTGAACCTTGCAGAATATCCGTCTGAATTCAGGGATAAAATGATTCAGAACATGCAGATGATGCATCTGCCGCAAGGTTTTACCGACCGCTTTAGGGTGACGAAGTATCCGCAAAAAGGTTTCATTCATCTCTTTCGAGCGGCGAACCCGATCATTTATCAGCTCAAGGTTCTGGCGAATATACAGTTTGAGCGGAACACTCAATTCGGCATTGTGAGCCTGGGCCAGCTCGAACGCTTTCATAATCAGGGCCGGATTTTCACGAAACTGCTCATCGGAGCCACCACGTATTTCACCGCGCAGAATCGTAAAACCATCGTCAAGATTGCGCCGGACAAAAAAGCCAAGCACCCTTTTTTTCACTTCGTCGCGCCGGGTTGCCTTGACAATCAGGGCACTGGCCAGGTGCTCAACATAGGCCGCATGGGTATAATAATCCTGCATGAACTGCTCAACCGCCGGAGCACGTTTGTTATCTTTGTAACCCAGAAATTCAGCGATTTTACTCTGTTGTTCAAAGAGAATCTGATCAGTTTTGCGAGTGGACAGAAAATGAAGTTCGTTGCGGATGTTCCACAGATAGTCATAGGCCTCTTCGAGATCATTGGCCTCTTCTTCGTTCAGCACTCCCCGCACCACCAGATCACGCAGTGATGCTGCTTTAAACTTGATTCGTGCCACCCAGAGCGCTGCATGCAGATCGCGCAGACCGCCCTCGCCTTCCTTGATGTTCGGCTCAAGCAGATAGACCGACGAGCCATACTTGTGGCGACGTTCCTGGTTCTCCTGCAGCTTGGCTTTAATAAAATTCTGGGTCGAATGATTCAGAACATAGGTAAAGACGCGCTTGAAAAACTCATCCTGGACGTCTGTATTGCCACACAGAAACCGCGCATCCAGCATGGCAGTGCGAACGGTAATATCCTGCCCGGCCTGTTCAAGGCAATCGCTGGCCGAACGCACCGAGTAACCGACATCGAGACTTAGATCCCAAAGCAGATAGAGAATCCGGTCCGAAATCTTTTCCGCAGCAGCACGGCCCTGATCCGTATAATAGAACATCAGGTCAAGGTCTGAGCGCGGATTCATTTCACAGCGGCCATAACCGCCAAGAGCAAGCAGAGCACAACAGTCGACAGAGGCCGGGTCGAGTTTCCACGAGGCCGCAGCAAAAAGCTGTTGATTCAGATGGTCAAAAATCCGGGTGAGAGCCCTGGTAACATCACGGCCACCAGCTCCCTGGCGGTGATAATGACGGACCGCGGCCATCTGCGTATCAAGATATTCACGACTCTGTTCAAGCAATGAATCACGCGCGTCTTCAAAGCTGCCTGCTGCCTGAACCAGGTCGAGCGGCTTGAAATCAGCGCAGGAAAGTTCAAATGCTTCACTCATTTGCGGGCCACCCTGTCAACCGTTGCCGTGTACTCTTTGATTCCTCGAACAATGGCCTGAGCGACCTTTTCCTGATAGACCTTTGTTTTTAAACGTTTTTCTTCACGTCGGTTACTGATAAATGCCGTTTCAACCAAAACCGAAGGCATGGTCGCGCCAAGCAATACATGAAACGGGCCCTGGCGAACCCCCAGGTCCTTGATCCGCGAAAACTTGGGTTTCAGATAACGCACCATAGCCTGCTGAATCTCTGCCGCCAGACGACTCGATTCGTTGATTTTAGCATTGGCCATCAGATCGAAAAGGATCGCTTCGAGATTACTCACCTCTTCAAGGGAGGTGCCATTCTCACGCGCTGCAACCTCGGCGGCCTGTTTGTTTTTTGACAGGTTCAGGTAGTAGGTTTCCAGCCCGTAGGCTTTGCGGTTGGTGCTGGCGTTGGCGTGAAGTGAAATAAACAGGTCGGCGCCCACCTTGTTGGCATAGGCAGTCCGGGAATGGAGCGGCAAGAAACGATCATCACTCCGCGTGAGCAAAACCTTGCAGTTCAATCCCTTGCGCAGGGCGACCGCGAGTTTTTTGGCCATTTGCAGGGTGACATCCTTTTCTCTGGTCTTGTTGCGTCCGACAGCACCCGGATCTTTTCCCCCATGTCCCGCATCAACCACAATCAGATTGATCCCTGACTTTTTATTATGTTGCGGAACATGCAGAGCCGGAGGTTTGCTCAGTGGAACCTCATTGAGAATGCCCGCAATCGAATCTTTTCCGGCGGCTGCCGCTTTGGATGTACCAGAGCTTGCCGTTGTACCGGTAGCAGGTTTGCGGACATCAATGACAACCCGGTCAGGGTTTTCAAGCCGAAAAACCTGGTACTCCCCTGCTGTTGTCAGATCAAGAACGACACGGGTGCGAGAGTTGTCAAGATTACTGCTCCGAATCTGCGAGACGATTCCGTCCTTGACCCGTTGCCTGTCCTGAATATCGCTGGCGAGTTCAGCCTGCAACAGATCAACATAGATTCGCGGCTCCGCACCACCTAACTGATGAGGTTCAAATTCAATCTTGCTGCTCAGATCCAGAACAATCCGGGTGTACTCAGGGCTGCTCCAGACTCTGATATTTGTCAGCTGGCCACTTTTGGCGGCTTTTTTTGCCGGTTGAGCAGAAACTTCAATGGCGGGTGCCGGGGCAAGAGTCGCCAGCCGTTTCAGGCGAGATTGAGCCTCGGCAAGCATATCGCCCGGTGGTAAATCGGTTGTCACCTGCAAATAGTAATTGTAGGCCGCAGCTGAGTCAGAAAAGGTTTCCAGGGCAATTTCAGCCGCATAAATCAGCGCATCATCCGACAGGTTACTGTCAGGAAATTCCCTGGCCAGATTTTCATAGGCTGTCAGGGCCTTGCGTGCGTCCTCACTGCGGCCAGAAGCCCGCGACAGCCCATGCCAGGCCCGACCGGCCAGAAACTGAGCATCATCCTTGCGCTGGCCGGAACGATTCGATGCGGCAAATTTTTCGAGCCGGGCAATCACCTTCAGCCAGTTGTGTCGCTGACGCTGGGCCTGAGAGGAGCCCAGCAAGGCAATATATTCTTCACGAATCTTCTTGTAGTCCTGCTCAACAGTCGCCGCAGCCAGAACCGAAGGAAAGGCCAGAAGCAGAATAAGGATACCCAGAGTTATTTTTTGACAATATTTCAAAGCAGTTTCTTTAATTCGTCCAGCAGACCCAACGCCTCAAGAGGCGTGGTTCGACTGACATCGACAGATTTCAGCCGGTCCCGCAGGGGATCATCGACCGTTGAAAACAAAGCCATCTGCGGATCAGCCTTGGCAACAGGCTGGCCCTTGCCACGCCCGATGCGTGGTTCATTCCCATCGCCGAACTCACCCGCTTCCAGATTATGAAGTATTTCCTTGGCACGCTCGATGACCGGTTGTGGCAGCCCCGCCAGCCGACCAACCTGAATACCGTAGGACCTGCTGGCCCCACCGGCGACAATCTTGCGTAAGAAAATAATCTGATCATTCCACTCTTTGACCGCGATGTTGAAGTTTTGAATCCGTTTACGCGTCAAACTGAGATCAGTCAGTTCATGATAATGGGTGGCAAACAAGGTTTTGGCAGCCACCTCACTATTGTCGTGTAAATACTCGGCAACAGACCAGGCAATACTCACCCCGTCAAAAGTGGATGTTCCCCGCCCTATTTCATCCAGAATAATCAGGCTTTTGTTTGTTGCATGGCGCAGAATATTTGCCGTCTCATTCATTTCAACCATGAAGGTCGATTCACCTCTGGCCAGATTATCACTGGCACCAACCCGGGTAAAGATCCGGTCAACAACGCCGATTCGGGCCTTGTCGGCGGGGACAAAACCACCCATCTGGGCCATCAGGGTAATCAGAGCGACCTGACGCATAAAGGTCGATTTACCGGCCATGTTCGGTCCGGTGATGATCAGGACCTGATTTTCCTGCAAATCGAGTTGAACATCATTCGGCACAAAAGGTTCTTGCAGATTCATCTGCTCGACAACCGGATGTCTTCCCCCTTCGATAATCAGCAGATCACTTTCATCGATCCGGGGACAGACATACTGACGATCATGTGCCAGATCAGCCAGAGATAACAGGCTGTCAAGCTGGGCCAGGGCATCAGCCGTTTGCTGAATTCGTGCGCCCTGCTCAGCGGTTGCCTTTCTGACCTGTTGAAACAACTCATACTCAAGATCAACCAGCCGCTCTTCGGCCCCAAGTACCTTTGACTCATATTCTTTCAGGGTCGGCGTAATGAACCGTTCGGCATTGGCCAGAGTCTGTTTGCGTTGGTAATCCTCAGGAACCTGCTCGGAAAAACGTCGTGGAACTTCAAGAAAATAGCCGAAGACCTTATTGTATTTAACCTTCAGAGCACTGATTCCGGTTCGTTCTTTTTCCTGCTGTTCCAGACGGGCGATCCAGCCCTTGCCTTCACGACTTATCTGGCGTAACTCATCAAGTTCAGCATTGTAACCATCACGAATAATCCCGCCATCACGCAGCACAAAGGGCGGATCATCAACCAGGGCGCGACTGATTTCTTCAACCAGCTCGGGCAACAGATCGATCCCCTCACGCAACGTTTGCAGCAACTCGCTCTGCCGGTCACGCAGCAGGTCATCTATCTGCGGCAGACGGCGCAACGAATCACGCAGGGCGACGATATCCTTGGCATTGGCGCTGGCCATCGAAATCTTGCCATTCAACCGCTCAAGGTCATAAACACCGTCCAGGGTTTCACTCAGATCGATACGCCCCAGTGAATCGTCAAGCAACTCCTGCAGTGCCTTTTGCCGTCTGACAATCTGTTCCTTGTCGATCAGGGGATAATGAATCCACTGGCGCAACAGGCGCCCGCCCATGGCCGTTACCGTTCGATCCAGAACCCCCAGGAGCGAACCCTTTTTACGTCCCCCCTGCAAGGTTGCGGTCAATTCGAGATTGCGCCGGGTTGCTTCATCCAGCACCATATGGTCACGGGTATGATAGGTCGCCAGATTACGGATATGACGCAGATCATCCATTTGGGTGCGCTGCAGATATGAAAGCAGACCACCGGCAGACCGAATCGCCTGCGGTAAATCCTGACAGCCAAAAGCCTGAAGGCTGGTGCAATCAAAAAAACTGCACAGGGTCTCGACAGCACGATCGGACTCGAACTCCCAGTCTCCCAACCGATTGACCATGACCCTGTCGAAACTGCGTAAGAACTCCTGATGCAACTGATCCCCTTCTGTCTCTTCGGGCAGGAGAATCTCGCGGGGTTGGAGTGACGAAAGCTCGCTAATGACTTTTTCGGGATTTTCCAGCTGGGTAACACGAAACTCACCGGTTGTAATATCGATGTGTGCCAGGCCATACCCCTGAGTGGAGGAACCGCACAATGCCAGCAAATAATTGTTTTCTTTGGGATCGAGGGTTTCGGTATCTGTCACCAGACCGGGAGTAACAACCTTGACCACCTCACGTTTGACGATTCCTTTGGCCGTCTTGGGGTCTTCGACCTGCTCGCAGATTGCAACCTTGTAGTCGTTGGCAACCAGCTTGGCGATGTAGGACTGGCTACTGTGGTAGGGAATTCCACACAAGGGAATCGCATCTTTGTCTCCCTTGTTGCGTGAGGTCAGGGTAATTCCAAGAACCCGTGAGGCGGTGACAGCATCATCCAGAAACATTTCATAAAAATCGCCAAGACGAAAAAAGAGGATCGCATCTTCGTACTGCGACTTTATTTCGAGATACTGGCGCATCAAAGGGGTCGATGCCGACATGAATTAAGCCTGTTTTTTCAATGGGTTATCTAATGATATCGAATAGTTCATACAGGGTGGCTATGCTAACAGAAACTGTCTCGTCAGGCAAACATCATCTCAACCTGAAGCAACCCTTTGACTGACTGCGCAAAGAGTGATTCAAAAGTCTCCGGGCTCACGGCTTGACCCGCAGAGAAGCGGTTGTTTATGATGCGCCAGCAGATGACTTCCAACGGTGGAGACCCCAGAGAAATGTTAGCAAAACCTGAAGAAATCCCTTTTGCCAGACTGATTGATCCGCAAAACTACGACTGCAGCTCGCTCGATGAGGAAATCAGGGCAGATCAGCACTGCTCACAACTGCTCAAACAGTTCCACCATTGGCTGAATGAAGTTCGCCAGGAGCAGGCTCTCGATGCAGGGCAATGGGCTGCAGGGGCCGATTATTTTCTGCGCGAATTTCTCATCGGGGCACGCAGGCTGAACATCTTCTCGGCCACTGCCGAGCAACTGCGCCAGTTTGGTGGCAACTGGTATATTGTCAACAACCTTGAACCGAATATTGTTGAACTGGAACCGATGTTGAAAGGAACGGCCCTGTTCTATCAGTATCTCACTGAACAGGGAGTCTATACTGCGCAGGCGGCCACTTTATTTACCGCAGAAACAGAGGCCCTTGATTTTTACAGGCAACGGATTGAAAGCTTTCATCAACTTGTCGACAACGGCTACAGAGACTGGGATCTGAGCTGCCCGGTGAGGTAAACATGTTTCTCAGCAATCCCAAAATTCGCGCAGCAACCCTGTCGATTTCAGCAGCTATTCTGCTGGCTGTTATCAAGGTTGTGGTTGCAATAACCAGTGGCTCAATGGCTGTTCTGGCCTCGGCTGTCGACTCACTGCTTGATATCGTCATGTCCGGAGTCAACCTTGTGGCAATCCGCCACGCCGAACAACCTGCCGATGAATGTCATCCTTTCGGACATGGTAAATTTGAAACCCTGGCGACCCTTTTTCAGGCTCTGGTGATTCTTGCAACCGGGGGCTGGATTGTTTTTGAGGCGGGAAACCGGCTTTATTCAGGCCAGCAGGAGCTTGATGTCAATCAGGGGATCGGTATTCTGACCTTCAGTACCCTGGCGGCCTGGGGGATTTCCAGCTACCTGAAGCGTGCCGCCAAAAAAACCGATTCTTCGGCTCTTGCGGCCGATGCACTCCATTTTCGGATGGATATTTTCAGCAATCTCGGTCTTCTGCTCGGCATGCTGATCATCCACTGGTTCAAGCTTCCCTGGCTGGACCCGACCCTGTCGATCCTGGTTGCAGCCTACATTCTTTCTGAAGCGTTTAAACTGGTGCGCCACGCCTTGCGGGATATGCTCGACCATGAACTGCCTGACGAAATCAAACAGCAGGTTCGGGATGTGATCCAGGCCCAGGATCTGCCCTTGTCCGGCTATCACAACCTGCGTACCCGTCGCGCAGGCTCACGAAAAATCATGGATTTCCATCTGGAAGTTTGTCGCCATATGAGCGTCGAAGAAGCGCATGACATTGCCGATCAGCTCGAAAAAGGGATCGAAAATGCCATCATCGGAGCCGATGTCACCATTCATATTGAGCCCTGCAATGAAGGTCAATGCCCCGGCAGAATGGCCTGCTCACAAGACAAATCACGCATCGTCCACAGCAGTTGACCCGATCTGACCCCATCCCCCTAAAAGAAATAATGCCAGAGCAGATCGACACGACCGCGTTTGATCAATGCCATACCTGAATAACGCATGATTTCACGCACCTTGTCACGATGTCCCGCCCGATAACAATGGACCTCACAATGCTTGCAACTGGGACGAGGATCAAGAGGACAACGGCGTCGGCGTTCAATCGCATAGGCCAGAAAATCGGCGCATTCGGCACAATAGCGATAAGCATCCGTTCGCGGCAGGTCCAGGTCATGAGGGTTTCGTTCACGATCTGCGTGATGATCGGCACAATAAGTATTGGTAAATAGCGCCAGCACCCGCAGATCTTTGGTTTCTTTATCCATCGGTTATTGCAGGATCTGTTCGAGAATCAAACGTTTTTTTTCTGCATACTCGGCATCGTCCAATTCGCCGCGCTGATGACGGCGTTGTAGTATTTCAAGCGCCTTTTCATCCATGGCTCCGGTGACGGGATTTCCGGCTTGCCCGCCTCGTTCGCGCAAACGACTGGCCTCGGCCTTGATATCGTTGAGCAATAACTTGACTTCGGCATTTCCGTACCAATGGGTATAGTCCGGGTTCTGATGGTAAGCCCCTTTGAACGTTTTGGCCGCAGCATACTTGTTCATCCGAAAAAACAAACTTTCGATGTGCGAGATATCTTCGTAAAGCATGGCACCATCCAGCACCAGTTCTTTGCCACGCTGGGGATGCTCCAACCTGGCAGAAGGTTGAGGATCGAGCAAGCCTCGGTCATCCAGATCACGAATAATCTCTCGGGCCTCATCGACAAGTTTGCGTGTCTGCAGCCGAACCGCGTCCGCCTTGCGCAACTCGGATTCAGCAAAACTGCGGGCATGACATTCCTGACAACGTTTCAGCATGACCTGCCGCTGGTCAGCAGCCTCCTGAGGCGCAAAGGGTTTTCCACTTGGCGGTGCAGTTAATCCACCTGAAATATTGTGGGTCCCTTCAGGCATATGGCAACGCTGACAATCTGGAGCGGCCGGAGAGCCCAGCGCAGAATAAAGTGTCCCATGTTGTGATGTTTGCCAGGCCTCCCATTGCGGATGATCAGGGCCCATATGACACTTGGCACAGACCTGTGGCGTCTTGACGATTCGGGCATCAGTCCGATGATTCGTGTGACAACTGGCACAGGAATTCTCTATCATATGACAACGGTTGCACCCGATCTGACCCATCTCCTGACTTTGCTTGATAAAACGGGCGCATTGAACGGTAGAAATCGGCTGGGTATCCCCTTCGCGATGACAAAAACGACAATCCTTTCTGTCCCGACCCGAAAAGTTGCGGGTACAACCCCACCCGGCGTGCAGCCCCATTCCATGACGGCTGCTCCGATGTTCATCGAGCTGCTGCTGATGACAACGGCCACAGACCTCGACACCGACAAAGGCTTCTCCGCGATCTATGGCGTCATGATCTGATCCATGGCAATCGACACAGCTCAACTCACCGGCATGAGCACTGTTCTGCACCTGACGTTCAGCAGCACTTTGCTGGTGGCAATCAAGGCATTTACCATTTCGTTCTGCGGCCAATCCCGGGGCCGCAAGCAACAACAAAAGAAAAATCAACGACCATTTCATTGCAACAACCTCTTTCGGGCTTGCAGATATTCTTCGGGTTCGATCAGTTTTCGACTTCGCAGGCGCCGTAATTTCTGCAGTTTCTCTCGTTTGACCCCTGTGATGGCAGGTTCGACAGGTACCGGATAACCACTGACAAGGTAAAGGTGGCGGTTCCAGATGACCGAGAGATATTTGCCCCCGGTAGAGAATTCAGTCAGGCTGCCTGCAGGTAACGGGCTCAATAATTGTTGACCTCGATAGAGTCCGGTTTCTGTCGCCAGCAGATCTGAACCGGCATCATAGGCAAAGGTGTTTCCCGCCCATTGGTGCTGAACCTTCAAACTCCACAAATTCAGACGTTTTATCCGCTGCAGCCCATCACTGACAAAGACAGATTCCCCCTCTCTGGTCAATCGTCCTTTTCCGCGCAGCAGGGGCAAGACTCCGATTCGCTTTTCTTCTTTCGTCTGCAAATTATGCAAAATCAGATAACGTCTGGCTTCAAAGGCGGGCGGTGCATAAAGACGGGTGTAAAGAACTTCATCCGCCAGGGGTGACAAATCGAAATCAAAAGTCTTATAGAGTTGGCCCGCCAAACGTTTTGCTGTCGACGGTTTGATTGTGGTTTCAAACAGTGGCACCTCTGACTGACGCCACTGCTGGTCCCATTCGATCAAGCGGCCCTTGATATGCGTCCCGAATCGATAGCTTTTATATGTCAGAGCACCGGCAAGCAACTGGTTCTGCTGTGGCCAGATCAAACGAACAACCCGCCCGGCAAAACCGGCCTCAAAAACCCGCTGCCCGCGAGAATCATAAACCTGCAACCGACTCTGATTTTCATGCGTACTGACGGCAGCCAGATAACGACCATCAGGTGACCAACACAGGGCATCTACCGCTTTTTTAAACAACACCTTTTGCTGCCCGGTTGCAAGATCATACAGAGTCAAAGCCGAGTCGGACCAGGCAAGCAACGAACCATTGGCAGCCACTGCCACAGGACCGGTCGACTTGATCGTCGCCAGAGACAGACTGGTGAGATCACCCGTTTGCGGAATCGGCAAAGGAACCACCGCAGGAGCACAACCCGTCAACAAAAAGGCCAGTAACCAGAAAAGTAATTTATTCATGACAGAATTAAACCACAGATCAATCTATCTCGGTATGACATAAATCAAAGAAACGAAATACCCGCCAGCCTGAAACAGACTGACGGGTATCTGATCTTGTTCTCAACCTGAAAAAACCCGATTCCTATTTGATTTCACCACCAATACCAACCGTGACAATTTCAAGCGGAATATCAGCACCACTGTTGGCCAGGGCAGAACGGATAATCGCTACCAGACCGGAACAACAGGGCACTTCCATGATTGCGACTGTCAGGGACTTAATACCACCCTGAGCAAACATCTGGGTCAGCTTTTCGATATAAGCCTGGCCGTCATCCAGCTTGGGGCACGCAATCAACAGGGCCTTGCCCTGTAAAAAATCTTTATGAAAATCAGCGTAGGCAAAAGGCACACAATCAGCCGCCATCAACAGATCAGCACCTTGCAAAAAGGGTGCTGTCGGTGGCACCAGGTGCAACTGAACCGGCCACTGACGCAACTCGGTGGGTCTGCGACCTGCGACATTTTCGGCAGAACTCTCCGGTTGAAGGGTCTTGACCTGGGCAGAGGGACAACCACCGGTCACAGGAGCAGAATGGGCAACGGGAGCCCGCCCGATCTCTTGCAGACGTTTTTCAACTGCCGCTTCGTCATATTCATCGGCATCACGTTTTTCGATTGTAATCGCCCCCTGCGGGCAGTCCCCCAGACAAGCGCCAAGACCATCACAAAGATTATCCGAAACCAGCTTTGCCTTGCCATCGATAATCTGGATCGCTCCTTCCGCGCAGGAGGGAACACACAGGCCACAGCCGTCACATTTTTCTTCATCAATCTTGACCATTTCACGAACTGCCATTTTATCCTCCAAAAAAAAGAATCTATCCATTTCGCTCCACCTGGAGCCACGATGCGTTCACACACGTCACTTCCAGAGACGCATGAACCCATCCTGGGGCTTGACTGTCGCCATCCGGGCGACAAACACCCTTCCAATGGCGCACACAAACTCATCTTTCGTTCAGGTTGAGTCAAGCGTATAACCCATAAAAAGAATTTATTCTGCCGGATCCTACCCTTTAGCCGAAGCTCGATCTTTGACCTGTATCAAAAAAGCCCCCGACACAGGTGTCGAGGGCTTTTTTCGAATGCAAAAAATCCCGCAGGATCAGCAATCGTAGTAAAGAGAGAACTCTTCCGGGCAAGGACGCATCCGCACCGGATCAACTTCATTCTCACGTTTGTAACTGATCCACATATCAATGACATCCTTGGTGAAAACATCACCTTTGAGCAGAAAGTCATGATCAGCCTCAAGGCTGTCGAGTGCTTCAGCCAGGGTTCCGGCAACATGCGGGATGTCCTGCAACTCTTCAGGTGACAAACCGTAAAGATCTTTGTCAATCGGCTGGCCGGGATCGATTTTGTTGTCGATTCCGTCAAGCCCGGCCATCATCAGGGCCGAGAAGCAGAGATAACCGTTGGCCGAAGGATCAGGGAAACGGCACTCAACACGACGTGCTTTGTCGTTATTGGTATTGGGAATCCGCAGTGCGGCAGAGCGGTTGCGGTTCGAGTACGCCAGATTGACCGGAGCCTCATAACCAGGCACCAGACGCTTGTAGCTGTTGGTGGTGGGGTTGGTAAAAGCATTCAACGCCTTGGCGTGTTTGATAATTCCACCAATGAAGTAGAGTGCCGCTTTGGACAGGCCACCATAGCCGTCACCTGCGAAAAGGTTTTTGCCCTCTTTCCAGATTGACATATGGCAGTGCATACCCGAGCCATTGTCACCAAAAACCGGCTTCGGCATAAAGGTCACTGATTTGCCATTGAGGAAAGCGACATTCTTGACAATGTACTTGAACCACTGCAGGGTATCACCCATCGCGAGCAACGAATCGAAACGCATGTCGATTTCGCTTTGGCCACCCGAGGCAACCTCGTGATGGACCGCCTCGATATTCATGCCGACACTCTGCAGAACCTCAACCATCTCGTTCCGCAGATCGACCATGCTGTCGGTCGGAGCGCAAGGGAAATAACCTTCTTTGTGGCGCGGTTTGTAGCCCAGGTTCGGGAACTCCTCACGACCGCTGTTCCAGATACCTTCGACCGAATCAACACTGTAGAAAGACTCGTTGGGACCTGAAGCATAGCGAACATCGTCAAAAATGAAGAACTCCGGCTCAGGGCCAACGTAAACCGTGTCACCGATACCGGATGATTTCAGATAGGCTTCAGCCTTCTGGGCAATGAAACGTGGGTCACGGCTGTAACCCTCACGAGTAATCGGATCAACAATATTGCAGATCAGACTTAAGGTCGGCACCTCAATAAAGGGATCAACCTTGGCCGTTTCAGGCTGGGGAATCAGCAGCATGTCCGACTGATGAATCGGCTGCCAACCACGAATCGAAGAACCGTCGAAACCGATCCCCTCTTCGAAAATCTCTTCACTGAATTCAGTGGTCGGGGTCGAAAAGTGCTGCCAGACACCGACAAAATCGAGAAATTTGTAATCGACCATTTTGCAGCCGTTATCTTCGGCAAACTGTACTGCTTCTTTCGCTGTCATTGCTTAAATCTCCTTGTGTAATTGAATCTTGTCACCTGTGGTCAATAAATCCGCAAAGTTTAAAGTGCGTCTTCGCCCCGCTCACCAGTCCGAATCCGCACCACTTCATCAATGGGGGTCACAAATATTTTGCCATCACCGATACGTCCGGTTTTTGCGGCATCGGCAATTGTATCGACAACCTTTTCAACCTGATCGTCGCTGACGATAATTTCCATTTTGATCTTGGGGATAAAGTCAACCACATACTCGGCCCCGCGGTAAAGCTCAGTATGGCCTTTCTGACGACCAAAACCTTTCACCTCACTGACGGTAATCCCCTGAATACCAATCTCGTTAAGTGCCTCTTTGACTTCATCGAGCTTGAACGGCTTGATAATAGCCTCAACCTTGCGCATCAGCGTCTCCTCCCTGCTAAAGACGGTTCAGAATTCCTGGGTTCATTTTTATTCCGGATGGGACAACTGCCACAGTTCCGAAACCTCTGGCGCAGCATCCGCAATATTTGTGCCCATAGATTGAATCTTGTCTACGATTGATTCAACCAACTGATTTTGCGTATATTTTTAGCGTTTGAAAATGACGAAAGACTACTAGCTTATCAGATACCAGAAACAACCTGCACAAGAAATAAGCAATTCTGTCCGACTCTGCCCAGAGATTAGGCAGGCATTTCTAGCCTCGATCAAAAAAAGGACTTTTTCCGGTCGCGGAAAGTGGAACTCCGTAAACCAGGCGAACCTGCGGACCGAGCAACTCAAGCTCTAAAACTGCCTTGCCGACACTGTACATAATCCGATTGTCGACCCGCATATCAGCCGCACGACTGACCGCAGAGCCCAGGGCGATACCAAGATCACCGACATTGAAACTGCAACAGCCACCGGCATCCAGCATGGCCTTACAATCTGCAAAACCGCAAAAGCCACAGTGCGGCAGGCCCAGAGGTTCTTTACGGGTGCCGATGAGAACCAGCAGCTCAACAGCATCGATATTCTCAGCATCGCGAAAAAAGAAAGGCAACTCACAACGTTGACCAATTTCACGCATCCGGATACTGATCTGATCTTTTTCATCTCCGGAGACAATGGCCGTCGTCAGTAAATCTTTACCACGACCCTTGGGGGCCGTACGGGCTGCCAGACACATCTGCCGGGCAACTTCGAGCAACCCCTGTGATTCAACTGCACAATCCAGCTGTAGCATCAATCTCTCCTGCATTCACCCATCAAAACCAGCCAACAAAATATTTCACGGCCAAGCCGCGCCATGATAAACATCCTGCGCAACAACTGCAAGAAAAACCCGTGGCATCGATGGTTAATTCTCCCCTCTTATTAACCGATCTCAAACTTCTGATTTCGCTTCAGCCTCTGTCCTCAACGACGCCATTTGATCGAACAACCCATCGCCGGATGCCAGGGCAAATCGATCTCGCGATCCTCAGCCAGAGCCCTGACCGCCTCAAGAAGATCCTGGCTGGTAACCCCTGATTCATTCTGCCAGTTATCGTCCAGACGACCGTGATAGACCAGCTCGGCATCGCGATTGAACAGATATGGATCCGGCGTACATTGGGCCTTGAATTGGCGAGCAACCTGCTGGGTTCCATCGACCAGATAGGGAAAAGGGATCGCCATTTCCTCTACCAGGATGCGCATTTGCTCTGGAGCATCCTGCGGGTAATCGGGATGGATATTCGGATTAATCGCCAGCATATTGATCCCAAGCTGCCTGGCTTCCTGGGCAAGATTGATAAAACGCACCCACTGGGCAATCGCATAAGGGCAGTGATTGCAGATAAACACCACCAGCAATCCATTGGTGCCAAAACAATCCCAACTGTTGAAAGATTTCCCCGAAGAATCTGGCAACGTAAAGGGTGGCATACTGCTGCCAGGAGGAATATCGAAAGACTCCAGCAATGTCATTTGCGCCCTCCTTTTCAAGGTCTTAATAAATCATACTCACCTCACAGAACTTTGGGTCGGGCACAAAAAATTATTTCCACTTTATTAAGTTTGACAAATTTTTAAGACTGTGAGAAATTAGGCTGAATTTACGCTGGAGACTCATCATGATTAAAGGTGCCGATTCAAACATCGCCGCGCTGAATGCCCTGGCAGATCGCCAGGCTGTCACGGCCAATAATCTGGCCAACGCCGATTCAGATAACTTTCAGGCCAGCACCACTGTACTTGTTACCGACCAGGCCAATAATCCCGAACTCAGGATCAGCAAAAACACCACCCCGGGGATCACCCTGAACGAAGCCGATGGGTCAACCCACCAGACATCCAACGTCGACATGGCAACAGAATTGACCAGCATGGTTCCAACCCAAACCGCCTACTCTGCCAATCTTAAAGCGCTTCAGGTTGCTGATGAAATGACAGGAACCCTGCTCGATCTCAAAACCTGACGCCGATTACTCATCCCGCATAAAAAACGAAAGACTTTCCAGATGACTGGTCTGTGGAAACATATCAACAGGCCGACTTTCCACCAATCGATAACCCGCAGCAAGCAGCGTTTTCATATCCCGCGCCAGGGTCATCGGATCACAGGACACATAAAGAATACGTTTGACCGCCTGTTGCGCCAGTTAGGCCACAACCTCTTTGGCTCCCGCACGGGGTGGATCAAGGATCACCAGGTCAAACCCTCTGTCAGTCCTATATTTGCGACAGGTACCAGATGCAGGGGAAAGACCGAAATGAATATTTTCGATCCCGTTGCGTTCTGCATTGACCTTACCCTGCGCGACAGAAGCCTGGTAACTTTCAACCGCGACCAGCTGATCAACCCGTCGGGCAAATGGCAGGCTGAAGTTGCCCATACCACTGTAAAGATCAAGAACACGCCAATCCGGGTGTGGCGCACTCATTGCCAGTGCGGTCTTGACCATCTGGCGATTCTGAGCCAGGTTGATTTGGGCAAAACCTCCCGCAGCATAAGCCAACTGAATCGGCGGCGTATCAACCTGCAGAGAAATCTCTTCCGGACCTCCCAGATGGTGCAGCGCCTTTTTGGAGCCTGAATTGAGAAACAGGGCGAACGCCCGTGCCTGCTGAAGCGGCCAGAGACAATCGGCCAGTTTTTGCGGGCTTGAGCCCGCGTAATGGACAACCAGTCGCAACTGATGATCATCACCGATCTCCATATCCAGCTGTGAAATCGCCGCAGAACAGGAGCAGCTGCGTAAAAGGTCACGCAAGATGGGGAGCAGGTCGTTAAACTCGGTTGCCGCAATGGGACAGGACGCAACGTCGACAACCGAGTGGCTGCCATGTCGATAGAAGCCTATTGCCAGTTCGCCATTTTTCCGCTGCTGACACTTGAACTGCACCCGACTCCGGTAATGCCATTCTGTTGGAGATTCGAGAATCGGGGAAATCAGCACCTCATCAACCTGAGAGTGACGGCGAAGAATATCCTGAAAGATCTGCTCTTTGTGCTTCAGTTGCTCGGCATAAGGCAGCATCTGCCACTGGCAACCACCACAGTCGCCGAAATACGGGCAGTACGGGCTGCGCCGCTGCTCTGCGTAGGCCGCAAAATCTACCGCCTCAGCCTCGGCATAGCGCTTTTTTTCTCGAACCAGGCGCACCCGAACATGATCCCCCGGAACCGCGCCATGCACAAAAACAACCCTTCCGGCATGACGAGCAACACCATTGCCCCCAAAAGCCAGAGAGCGGATCTCAAGAGGACCGATCAGCCCGTCACTCATCAACAACTCGTGGTTGAAGGGCGAAACAGATCGGCTGAAAAGTTTTGTGTTGCAAAGTAATCCTCCAGAGTTTCAGCCCGGCGAATCAGTTCGATACTGCCATCGCAACAGAGCAGCAACTCCTGAGGCCGCAAACGCCCATTGTATTGAAAACCCATAGCATGACCATGAGCCCCGGTATCATGAATGAGCAACAGGTCGCCCTCTTCAATTTGCGGCAACGCGCGTTGCACGGCAAATTTGTCATTATTTTCACACAGCGATCCGACCACATCATAAACCTGATCCTGCGGAAGCGACGTTTTACCAACCACATCAATATGATGATAGGCCTCATAAAGAGCCGGACGCATCAATGCCGACATACAGCTGTCGACACCGATATAACGACGATAGGTTTCTTTATGGTTGATCGCCTGTGTCACCAGCGCTCCATGCGGACCTGTCATGTAACGCCCACTCTCCATGACCATTTTGGGAACATAACCATGTTGGGCTTTGAATTGATCAAACAGGGCGGTAATTTCACTCGCCATCCGGGTCAGATTGAGAGCTTGCTGATCAGGATGGTAAGGGATACCGAACCCGCCACCGATATTGACAAATTCGAAGCGAATTCCCAGCTCGGTCTCAACCATCTCGGCAACTTGCAACAGCATACGTGCAGTTTCCACCATATAGCTGTGATCCAGCTCGTTGGAAGCAACCATCGTATGCAGACCAAAACGTTTGGCCCCCTTGTCCCGTGCCAATCGGTAGGCATCAACCACCTGCTCATGGGTTACACCATATTTCGCTTCAACCGGATTACCAATAATCAGATTACCGGTGCGGCGCGGACCGGGGTTGTAACGAAAGCAGATCAGTTCCGGAAATTGTGGCACCTTGTCGATCAGGGAAATATCATCCAGATTTAAAATACATCCCCCATCCTGCGCGGCAAACTCAAACTCTTCAAGGGTTGTATTGTTCGAGGTGAACATGATCTGTTCACCTGTGGCACCTACTTTGCGGCTGAGAATCAGTTCCGGAATCGAACTGCAATCAAAACCAAAACCAAGATCCTGCATGATCTGCAGAATTCGCGGGTTTGGCAGAGCCTTGACCGCATAATACTCCTGAAAACCTTCGATACCGGCAAAAGCAGACTTGAGAGCCTCACCGGTTTGGCGTATTCCTGCTTCATCATAAATATGAAAAGGGGTTCCGTAATGCGCGGCAACCTCTTCAACAACGGGCAGCAACCGGGCTTTAAAATCTTCAGACATCGGCATATTTCTGGCTCCTTACTGATCCAGGCTGATTTTTCGGGTTTCTTTAAGAACATCCAGAACAATTCGCGCACTGACCTGGGTCACCGCTTCCAAAGCGGCAAAATCCTCACGTAAACAGCGCCCCAGTTCCGGCAAAGAGGTCACACGTAATTTAACCAGATAGTTGCAATCACCACTGGTTTGAAAAACTTCCTGGGCCCCGGGGATATCGGTAAGCTGAGCCCCGACATCGGCACCGCCCGTTACCTGAAGCTGAACAAAAGCGATCAATCCCTGACCAAAGTGGGCCGGATTAATCCGCACCTCGTAGCCCTGAATAACCCCCTGCTGTTCCAGCTTGCGAATCCGCTCCAGAACTGCAGAGGGAGCCATTCCGACCTGACGGGCAACCTCAGCATTGGGAATTCGGGCTTTCTCCTGAAGGATCTCCAGAATTCTCAGATCAATATCGTCAAACATTCTCTGAATAGGCATAGTAACAGAATATTATTCTGTCAAGGCAGGCAAAGTCAAGTCGAGCAAGATATCAGACACAGGAGATTGGCAACGCAGGCGCAGTCGCGGTGGTGCGAGCCTTGTCCACAACAATAGCAGGGTGTTGAAAAACGTTTTCGAGACCGCGAGTGCAAGGCAAAAATTGTCGAAAAAGAGCAGTTTACACCCAGTAAATGAGCATTTTGAGGCAATTTTTAACACCGCAATCGCAACGCAGATAGTTTTTCAACAGCCTGATAGAACTCAGCAATGAATTGACAAAACAGGCGGGATATCAGGCCGAGGCATGCAAACGGGGACAGAATCGTGAAACACCTACCGAAAGGCCGGGAGAATTCCCGGGGATCATATGGGGAAGTTCCAGATAGAGAACAGCTGCAACCAAAGAACCGTGCAGGATATTGCGCCCCAGTGCTGCACTGACCTTGGTGAGCAAACGATCCGTTCCGGGTGAGAAATGTGTCGCATAATCATCGTAACGACAACCAGACAACCAGTGACAGCAGGCTGCGAAATCGTCATAAGCTTCGATCAGTTGTCGTCGGCTGGAAGGAAAATCGACTTTGAAAAGACGACAATACTCGGGCGTCACCATGCCACTGGCGCAAAGGTTGGGAAACTTCTCGACAAACTGCTGAAATTCTTCCCTGTTGCAGAGAACCACGACCTGCCCTCCAGTCTTTGATCCGTCAACCCCTCACATAAAAGACAACAACCACCAGCAAATTATTCATAGGTCAATAAAAAAACATCGCAAATTCGACGATGTACATCATATGGGGCAAATTCCACACTGACAAGAAAAACTTTAATAATTATAAAGATCAAATATCAGGCAGCGAAACGAGCGAGTGTCATTTCAAAAAAACGCAAAAAAGAGAAGAAAGATTCTTTAAAGGGATGTCGAGAGAAATCTGTGTAAGGTTTCGATATATATGTAAATTTAGCCCCAGCGGCGAGACATGCAAGGCCACCGGTCATCAACCGATCATCAAGTAATGTTACCTGCTGAGGCTCATATCCACCAAGGGAGATAACCTTCTCCAAACCATCCGGATAAGGCTTTTTACGGACGTCACTGACAAAAATGATGTCAGAAAAATGTTCGCGAAAATATTCGAGCCGTTCTGACGAAGGCTTATTGCTGAGAATATAAACGTTTTTGGCGCCGAAGACCTGTAGAGCATTTTTCAGCGTGACTCCGGTTTCTTCCAGGGGGTGCAAGGCGGCATGCGGTGCCAGGACACCATCAAAATCAAAAACCAGAGCGCGAGTTCCCTCTTCATACAAGCGGGCAAGATCAACATCAACGGTTGCAAGGTCAGCAGGCGCTGCGGTCAAAACTCGCCCTAATTCACGACGCTTGCGATGCCCTTCCACCAAACCATAGAGAACATGATGCATGCCGGACCTTCCCGTTTATCAATTCAGGGTTCGAAACAGGTTTTGATCACACTCAGAAAAGCCAGGTTATGACAGATGCTCATCACTCTTTTTCACCAAAGCAAACAGGTATACGGCGTAGTCAATCAACGACCAGAGCGTTATCAGCAGAATGATCAGAGCAACATAGGGCACCAAAAAAGCCACATCAAGCTCAAACCGGCCAAGCAGACCGATAAAGAGCAGCAAAAAGAAACCCACCGCCTGAGCCCAGGCCTTGACCTTGCCAGACATGCGCGAACTCATGACAACGTTGGATTTCATGGCAAACAACCGGATATAGCTGACCGAAACATCTCGCAGGGCCATAAAGGCAGGCAACCACAAGGGCACCAGCCCCACCTGAGCCAGGGCAAAAAACATGATCAGGCGGGCGATTGAATCGGTATAGGGATCAAAAAATTTACCAAAATCACTGGTCAGATCATACTTGCGGGCCATCATGCCATCAAAGAGGTCAGTCAACTCTGCCATTCCCCCCAGAACGGCCGCCGCCAGAATGGTCCAGGCACTGACCCCGTAACTGACAAAAACCGCCGCCAGAATCGCCGCAATAAACACCCGTGACGCTGTGAGAATCTGCAAGTAAAGATAATAACGATTTGCCATGAGACCCCGAAAAATCCATGTTGAAGAATAAAGTTCAACCTGAATACCGTGGGTTCCTGGTGGATGGAGAGGACAAGAGGCACACTGATTCAGGTTCAAAACAACCAGAGGGATACTAACAGAAACAACCAGATACGGCCAACAGCTAAAACAGAGGGGCGCGTCAGGAACAAGGATCGTTCAACCACCTCTGAGCAAAACGCTGATATGTCTGACGTAAAAAGGGATCAAGCCGGTCCAGAGCCGGGGTTGCCAGCGAAGATGGTATGGCTGCATAAAAGGCTTCAGCGATGCTCCCGGCAATGGCAGCCTGAGTATCAGCGTCCCCTCCCAGAGATACGGCAAGCCGGATTGCCGAGAGAAAATCTGTACTCTCAAAAAAACAGATCAATGCTTCAGGAACCGACCCCTGGCAACTGACGTCAAAGCCATAGTCAGGGCGAATCTGCGCCAGTGAACGATGGAGAGAATAGTCGAACCGCTCTTCGATCCAGCGCCGAATCTCCTCTTTTGCTATTCCGGTTCGTGCCAGATAAATGGCCCCGGCAACCGCCTGCGCCCCTTTAATCCCTGCGGGATGATTATGGGTCACCGCTGCGGATTTTGCAGCCAGAGCCAGAGCAGCATCCAGGCTGTCAGCAACCCAGGCCACCGGAGCGACCCTCATTGCCGCACCATTGCCATAAGAGTTATAGGGCTGATCTGAATCTGATTGCGCCCACTCGGCAAAACGCTTGCCATAACCGGCATTTGGATAGCGACGATAGTAGGCACGATAACAGGTGGCAAAAGATTGTTGCTCAAGCAGCGCTGCCGCTGTCGCCAGAGTCAAAACGCTGTCATCGGTAAAATGGCTGGTTGGTTCGAACAGTTCGAAATCACAGGTTTTGACAGGATTGAACTCAAACCGTGAGCCAACAATATCGCCAATAATCGCTCCGAGCATCGTCTGAATTCCTCAAAAACGATCGTTCCTGTCCGTCGACAAAACTACTGCTGCCACCATTGATATAAAAACTTGCCGACAACTCCCAGCAGAATCAATTCGACAAGGGCCAGCCCCAGACTGAAAATAAATTTGCCGCGACGACCCTGTAATTTACGGGGCAGCAATCTTTCCATATCACCAGACATATTCTGCCAGGCCTCGGCAAAAACACTTTGGCGGGGTTGTTTTTCAGGTTTCATTTATCTATCCCTGGATCCAGCTACGCAATAGAGGCAAAAAATCAGCACCAAAAGAGATGTGAGTTATTTCTTGTGTGACCACCAGAACAACAGAGCCAAAATAGCGGGGCCTGCAAAACCGGGCAAACTGGTCCACAGAGGGAGCACCTGCCCCCAATGACGATCTCGGTCCCGCTCAACAAGCGAAGCAGATGAGCCACAGAAACCAGTGACAAAACCAGGATAACCACCCAGCCGACCCGGCTGGCCAGTTTGCTCCGTATTATTTCTTTTCGCCGCTTCTTCATCTCAAAGATACTTCTGTTCAGCCCCTGAAACAGGTTTCATAACAGCAACAACCAGCACCGCAAAAGGGCCAATCAGCAGGCCGACAAGGGTCCATAGCGCCACACTCCGCCCTTTGCTTTTTGCCATTGATGCTGCCGCAGCACCAAACACTAACCAGAGTAACAGATACTCCATACCAGTCTCCCAATGAACCCCTGCAGTAACAATCTTTTCTATCGCGAAATCACAGCCTACACGATTCGGCACCATCTGACGAGCCGGATGATTGTTCACAAAAAATATTCATCACACAGCATAAATACTTCATCAATCCAGATATTCTGAAAAAGTTTGCTAAACTAAAAACATGACTGATGTGGTTAGCTTTTTTTGATTTAGTGGGATAAAGCATGAAAGGGGGTTAAGATGGAGATACGTACCCTGCTGCTGGAAGACGACACCAATACCCGATCTCTTCTTGAGCTGATTCTCACTGAGCGTGGCCACCGGGTCTACGGTTATGCCTCACCGCTGCTTTGCCCCCTCTATGAAGATATCCAGTGTCAATGCAACAAAACCAGACCCTGTGTTGATTTTCTGATTACCGACAATCAGATGCCAGGGATGAGTGGCATCGAGTTTATCCAGTTACAGGCCAGGCGGGGCTGTAAAATCAGTGCCTTCAATAAAGCGATCTTTTCCGGCAGCTGGCTGAATTCAGAAATCGAACTGGCCCACAGCCTGGGCTACCAGACCTTTCCCAAACCATTCAGTTTAAAGGAGTTTTCCCTCTGGCTCGACCAGGGAGAACAACAACTGCGCGCCTGCGGTTAAAGCTTCAGGTCCGCCTCGCCCCGGCACAGCTGCTCACGCAAAGCGTTGACTTCGGCATTTTCAAGGTAGTCATCAAAAGTCATCACCCGATCAATCACCCCACCCGGGGTCAACTCAACAATGCGGTTGGCCAAAGTCGAAACAAATTTATGGTCGTGCGAGGTAAAGAGAACCACCTCGGAAAAACTGATCAAGCTGTTGTTCAATGCGGTAATTGATTCCAGATCGAGATGGCTGGTCGGCTCATCGAACAGCAGCACATTGGCATTGGTCAGCATCATCTTCGCCAGCATGCAACGCACCTTCTCGCCACCACTTAAAACACTGGTCATCTTGGTTGCCTCATCGCCGGAAAAGAGCATTCGTCCCAGAAAACCACGGGCAAAACTCTCCCCTTCGTGAGGCGGATACTGACACAGCCAATCGATGAGAGTTAGATCTTTGGCAAAATAACGGCTGTTTTCTTTGGGGAAATAGGCGCTGGTAATCGTCACCCCCCAACGAACACTTCCCGCATCCGGCTCCAGTTCACCGGCCAATATCTGTAACAGGGTCGTCTTGGCCAAGCTGTTGCCCCCAACAAAGGCAATCTTATCGCCCTTGTTGACAATCAGATCCAGCTGATTGAGAACCTCGACCCCCTCAATCTTTTTACTCAACCCCTTTACTTCAAGGATAATGTCACCGCAGGGTCGCTCCGGTTTAAAAACCACAAAAGGGTATTTACGTGAAGAGACCGGCAATTCTTCGATCTCCAGCTTGTCGAGCAGTTTCTTGCGTGATGTCGCCTGCTTCGCCTTGGACGCATTGGAACTGAAGCGGGCAATAAAATCCTTCAGTTCAGCAGCCTTGTCACTGGCTTTTTTGTTGGCATCCTGCTTTTGCTTGAGAACCAGCTGGCTGGCTTCATACCAGAAATCATAGTTGCCGACATAGGTCCGAATCGTCCCGAAATCGATATCGGCAATATGGGTGCAGGCCTGATTGAGAAAGTGCCGATCGTGCGAAACAACAATCACCGTATTCTGAAAACGGCCCAGAAACTCCTCCAGCCATTGAATCGATTTGAGATCAAGGTGGTTGGTCGGCTCATCAAGCAACAGGATATCAGGATTACCAAAGAGAGCCTGAGCCAGCAGGACCCGCACCTTCTCACCCCCTTCGAGCTCTTTCATCTTTTTATGGCGCAGTTCTTCACCTATCCCCAGGCCATTGAGCAGCACCGCAGCTTCTGCTTCGGCGTCGTAGCCGTTCAGTTCGGCAAATTCCGCCTCCAGCTCGCCCGAACGCACCCCATCCTCTTCACTGAATTCTTCTTTGGTATAGATTGCCTCACGTTCGGTCATCACCTCATAGAGGCGTTTATGACCCATGATGACCGTGTTCAGGACCAGCTCCTCGTCAAAGGCAAACTGATCCTGGCGCAATACCGCCAGGCGCAGCCCCTTACCGATACTGACCTCTCCCTTGTCCGGTTCTGAATCGCCCGCCAGGATTTTGAGAAACGTTGACTTGCCTGCGCCATTGGCCCCAATCAGGCCGTAACAGTTGCCGGGAGTAAATTTGATAGTGACGTTTTTAAAGATGGTACGACGACCATAGGCCAGACAGATATTCGAAGCACTGATCATGATGCGGATTCTTTCTGATGACAGGATAAAGCAACAAAAAACCACAGGACCCATCCCTGTGGTTTTTTGTGCCGCGAATCTATATCACTGAAACTGCTGCCCTGGCAATGCTTTTTGCGCTGGCAGTGGATCTTCTATCCGGTTATAGCAGGGTGCTGAAAAACGTTTTCGAGACCGCGAGTGCAAGGCAAAAATTGTCGAAAAAGCGCAGTTTACATCCAGTAAATGAGCATTTCGAGACGATTTTTAACACCGCAATCGCAACGCAGATAGTTTTTCAACAGCCTGTTAACGCTGCAACGCCTGCTCAAGATCGTCAATAATATCGAGCGGGTGTTCTCCCCCCACATTGAGCCGCACCAGATCCGGGGGGATATCAGCCAGACTGCGCCCTTCGTCACCTTGCTGCTGATGCGTCGAAATCGCCGGAATTGTAGCAATGCTTTTAATCCGGCCCAGATCTGTCGCACGCATAATCATCTGCAAACGATCAAAAAAGCGCCGCGTGCTGGCAACACCACCTGCAACTCTGAAACTGAGCAGATGGCCATAACGATTAACCGTTTGGCCTGATTCCTCCTCAGCATCAACCAGCGTCATCAGGCGCGAGGCCACAGGATAACCAGGGTCATTCTTCAGACCGGGATAAGAAACCGCCGTAACCCCGGCGTGCTGATCAAGAAAAGAGGCCACCTGCATCGCATTACGGCTCAACCGATCAAGTTTGCTGCGCAGGGTGCGCAGATCGTTGAGAATCATCAGTGCACTGAACGGACTCAAAGACGGGCCGAAATCTCGTCCGGGTAAAAGTTTAAGATAAAGCGCATAATTGTCTTTCAGTTCATCCGGCCCGACCTGGCTCGGTATCTGATGCCTGGCAATCACCGCTCCGGCAATTGCCAGCCCGCCAGTGTTCATGCTTTTACTGACCGACTGAACGACGATATCGGCTCCAAAGCACAAGGGGCGCAACAGGGCCGGGGTTGCAACCGTTGAATCAACAATCAGCGGCACGCCCGCCTGGTGAGCCAGATCAGCAACCTGCTCAATATCAAAAACTGCCAGGCCGGGGTTACTTGGCATCTCACCAAACAGAAAACGAGTCTGTGAATCAACCAGGCTCTGCCATTCGCTCAGATCAAGCGGGTCTTTAACCCAGCGGACATCAATCCCGCGTTCTTTGGCATAGCGTTCGCTGAAAAGCATAAAGGTACCGCCATAGCAGCGACTACTGACAACAATATTGATCGATTCACCCCGCTGCTCTTCAACCAGAAAGGGGTTGGTTGCCAGAAAAATAGCCGCCATTCCCGAACTGGCCGTACAACAACTGACTTCACCAGCAAAGCCGTAACCCTCAAGTAATGCCAGGGTTTCCTCAAGATAGTGCAGGGTCGGGTTGGCAATGCGCGAATAAGCCCAGGCGGGCATCAGGTAGGCCAGTGCCGTCTCCATGTGGTCACTGTTTTCAAAGTGCTGGGCCGGGGTCAGATAAGCCGGTTCGTTGATACTGCCCTGATTGGCCATGACAGCTTCAAGGCCATAAATTCCATGAACAGCAATGGTATCAAACCTTTTACGCCGCATCAGCTGACGCTGTGCCGCCTCGCTCTCGGCCATCTGCTGGCCACGGTCAATGTAGGGCTGTAGATGGGATACGTCATGATTTTCGGCCATATTCATCCTCCTGCCAACAAAGGGTTGCGGTCTACAACTGAATCTACCCAAATCGTGTCCTGTCAGATCGTACCCTTTTCAAAGGTCGTCAACGACTCCGCCTGATTCAACCCCCTTTTTTTTAACAAGAGGTCTTCTCGCCTTCGGCCTTGCACCGTTCAACCACATCCTTGAGCCAGGCAATCTCGTCCGGGACAAACTCTTTGAAATGATCGGTCCCGATATTCATGACCCAGTGCAGTTTATCGGTCGTCATTTCGGCCAGCACATGACCAGGCAGTTTAACAAAAGGGGCCTCCTGTTCGGCCCAGTCATTCAGACGTAACTGCTGATCGAAAAAGACCAGATAATCGGTGCCTTCATTTTCAATAATCAGTGGAACTTCAACTTCCTCTTCATCGCTATCACCATCGGGGCTGAACATTTCATTGGTGGTCGGAACAAAAAAGAGTGAGTTGAGAAACAGATCATAAAAACCGGATTGCGCACTGCGATCTTCAGGATCTTTACGTAAGGCAGAAAGGGCCTTATCGAGGTCAGACATATGAACTTACCTTTGGTTAAGTGATTCGTGGAATGAAACCGCGCAGGATGCGCCAACCTGAAAAAAACAGAGAACCAAGATTGTCAACCCGTCTAGCAGCGGATGAAAAAATCCTTGAAGACACTGACAACCCTGGGGATGGCCGCATCATCAATATCCAGATGAGTCACCAACCGCAACTGACCATAACCACCGATCAAAATCCCTTGCTGGCGCAGGGACTCTATCAGAGGCTGCTGAATTTCCAGAGCACAATCGATAAAGATCATATTACTCTGCACCTGTTGCAGATCAATACTCAACGCATCAATCTGTTGCAGACCTTCCGCCAGCTGACGGGCACGGGCATGATCCTCGGCCAAACGCTCAAACTGATTTTGCAATGCCAGCAACCCTGCTGCAGCCAGGATCCCCGCCTGACGCATACCACCACCGCACATCTTGCGCCAACGGCGAGCCCGGGAGATAAATTCGTGCGATCCAACCAGAACCGACCCGACCGGTGCACCCAGCCCTTTGGACAAACAGATCGATACCGTTTCGTAATACTGACATATCTGGAGCAAGGGCACCTGCTGGGCGACTGCGGCATTACAAACCCGAGCCCCATCCAGGTGCAGGCTCAACCCGTTATCGCGAGCAAATCGGGCCGCTTCAGCCTGATAGTCGAGCGGTAAAACCTTGCCACCCTGAGTATTTTCAAGACAGAGCAGCCGAGTCCTGGCAAAGTGACAATCATCCGGCTTGATCGCCGCCTTGACCTGCAAAAGATCCAGGGTGCCATCGGCAGCCAAATCAAGAGGCTGGGGTTGAATACTCCCCAGTACCGCCGCTCCACCCCCTTCATACTTATAGGTATGGGCTTGTTGACCGACAATATACTCTTCACCCCGCTGGCAGTGACTGAGCAGGGCAATCAGATTGCTCATGGTGCCACTGGGGACGAACAACCCCGCTTCTTTGCCAGTCAGGTTGGCAGTAAACTGCTGCAAATGATTGACCGTCGGATCTTCACCATAAACATCATCACCAACCTCGGCGGCGGCCATGACATCACGCATCTGACGGGTGGGTCTGGTTACAGTATCGCTGCGCAGATCAATCACTTTCATCGTCAATATCCTTTATTTGACAGAAAACGCGATTATAAACCGAATTTCAAGTATTATTAGAACAGTCAGCTAAATTTCACTGCAAGCTCAACCAACAGGAGGTTGCAGACCTGTCTCATCAGATCAGGGGGCCACTATGGGTCGTTACGGGCGTTTTGTCATCCTTATTTTCTTGCTGGGATTATCCGCCTGCGCCAGCGTTCCCAAACCGGCACCGGTAGAATCGGCCCTCCACTACCTGCCAGAACCAGGTGTCAGTCTTCTAGCAAAGTACGCCCCGGTCTTCTGGGTTGAAAAGTATCAGGTTGACTATAATCGGATTGGTGAGGTTAAAGCAAAGACGCCCCAAAAGATCTGGATTGACCCGGATTCTCCCATTCTCTACGCAGAGCAACGTTCCTTTTCAACCAGCAAAGGTGAGTATACAAACCTGATCTATCGCGTTCATTTTCAGAAAATCCCCTCTGGTCTTTCACCATTCTACCTTGGCGCAGGGAAAAACGTCGGTCTGCTGCTTATTGTCACCCTTAACAAAAATCAGCAGCCTCTGCTCTTTACCACAATGCACACCTGTGGTTGCTATCTGGCCTTTTTACCCACCTCATTTTTACCCCCACAGAATCTCCCCAAAGGCTGGAAGTCTGATCGCCAGGAAATCTATGGAGAAAGCCTGCCGACATTTCTCGACTATGCCGACAACGCCCCCCGGACAAAACGCCTGCAAATCAGACTCAGGCCAGAAACCCACCGGGTGATGGACCTGTGGCTGGCAGCGGCGGATTCCCAGCCCCAACCCTCGGCCTTAATCCCGCTGCGCCCATTAAGCAGTTTGCAGCAACTGCCCTTGAAAGAGGGACAAACAACATCATTTTATGAGCAATCAGGCAACCGCAAAGGTTATGTCAAGGGAAGTTATAAAAATTACGAACGTCTGCTGATGAGCTGGTGGGCCCTGGCGTGGAAGATCGGTCAGGACAAATATCTGGGACAGAATAAAAATGACGGTCCCATCTTTTATACCAGCTTGAAACCCTGGGCCCGCAATGCTTCAGATGTGCGGGATTATGCGCGTTTTCTGCGCTACTGGGGCTGGGATTTATAGACCTGCTTCAGCTTGTTCTCAAGGGACAACGCAGCGAAAGTTACCTTTGAGCATGGTTTTGAGACAACCGTTGCATGAAATACAGGTCGATTTATCGCTGGTGCCCGCGTGTAATTTATTCGGCAGATCCGGCTCGCGAATCAACGGACGGCAAAGAGAAATAAAATCGCTCTGACCGGTACGCAACAAACCCTGTGCAATCTGCAGGCTGCGGATGCCACCCACCGTTATGACCGGGCACTTGACCTGCTGTTTGATCCGCCGCGCCAAAACCGCGTTGTAAGCCACCTCATGCCCCGATTCATGCCGCAGCCTGATCGGGGTCTGATCACCCGATGCCGGGGTTCCTGAACTGACCTCAATCGCCGCAACCCCGGTGGCATCCAGCAAGCGGGCAACGGCCATCGACTCTTCAATGCCCAGTCCCGCGGCCAGATTGTCACTGCCGTTCAATTTAACCAACAGCGGAAAATCAGCCCCGACCGCCTGCTGAATCATGATCACAACCTCAAGTAAAAACCGGCTGCGACCCTCCAGGTTTTTGCCATAACCATCCTGGCGACGATTGGTTAACGGTGAAAGAAACTGATTGATCAGGTAACCATGAGCCGCATGAAGCTGAATCGCATCACAACCGGCCTGTTTGGCACGACCGGCAGCCGCAGCAAAAGCGTTGATCAGCCGATCAATCTCATCCTGTGACATTTCTTCAGGTTGAGCCGGGTATTGCGGCAGTTCAAACGCCGAAGGTGCCAGTGGCTGTCTTCCACAGACCCTGGCGTGGCCCTGACCACCACTGTGGCCCAACTGCAAACAGAAGAGTCCCCCACTCTGATGAACGGCCTCTGCCAGCTTTTTCAATCCCTCAAGGTGCCTGTCATCAGCGGCCCCCAAACCGGTCGGGATCAGCTTTCCCTCTTCGGCAACATAGGCAATCCCACTGATCAGCAGTCCGCAACCACCGGCTGCCAGCTGCCGGTAAAGATCGAGCAAGGCTTCAGAAGGCTGACCATCAGTGCTGCACAGCCCTTCCAGAGTCGCAGAACGAACAATCCGGTTAGGTACTTTCAGGTTGCGTAAGCAGTGTGGGGTAAACAGGTCGGTTTCAATGTGATTCATCTTTTCTTTCCACTCCAAACAATTTTTCAGATATCAAGTTTTCCATAGTCACTGGCCTGAAAACAGAGCTTCTGTGTCGCGTCTCCCCACCGCTGACCGGCTGCAATCAATTTCAACAACAACTTGCCATCCTTGACCATCCGTCCCCCCACCACATGGACACCACGGGCAAACAAAGGATCCGGGAAAAATCCCGCTGTTGGCCCCAGCACGGTAATATGTTCAGCCTTACGGCACTGTGCCAGCACCTCATCCAGAGTGCCATTTAAAACTGTGGTGCTGGTGCAAAGAACCTTGTTACAGGCATTCAGGGCTGTCACATCAAGGGTTACATTCAGTTTTGGATAACGTTCAATCAGCAGGGGATTCTTTTCGACAATCACCAACTCAGCATTGCTGTTGTGCATATACTTCAGCAAGGGCGGAAAAAAACCGACCATCCCCACCCGATCGCCCGCTTCGACATTCAGCAACCCCAGTGAATCGGATGCCATATCAGGCGCATAATCGGTAACACGCATCACCTGCTGACAAATGGCATTGATCGCCGCCAGCCCCAGCATGTTCTGCACCGGGTCACTGCCACCAAATGCGGCAGCGTATTCCTGGGGATCTGAACCAATAAAGCTCTGCGGCTGCAAAGCCCGATAGGCGTCTGCACTGCTGTCCGGCAAAAGTACGTAACTGAGACCGGCAGCGCCACCCTCCAGAGCCAGGGCCATAAATTCACAATCACGGGGTTGTCCCCCCTCATGAAACGGCGGAAAAACAATATCGCTGACAGGCGGAATCGCATACTTTGCTGCCAGGCCCAACGCCATATCACGCATTTCGGTCATAATGCTCATCACAACACCTCAGAACTTTAAAATTGATGGATTATCTCAAGCGGACTGCCGCCACACAGCCAAAGCCAGCAGGAGCCAGCCAAACAGAAAAGCAACACCACCCAGCGGAGTAATCATCCCCAGCAGGCGGGTGTTGGTAAGAACCAACGCATACAAAGAACCGGAAAACAGCAGAGTTCCGGCCAGCAACAACCACCCAGCAGTCCGCACCAGCGACGCCTCGGGAAGCAACTGACAAAGAATACCGATCAGCACCAGCCCCAGCGCATGAACCAGATGATACTGGACTGCCGTCTGCCAGACAGCCAGCATCTCAGACGAGACTTTCGATTTAAGACCATGAGCACCGAAGGCCCCCAGAGCAACACCCAAAAACGCATTCAAACTGCCAAGAAGCACAAAAGTTTTCACCTGGTTAATCACTCCCTAAAAGCGGGTTTCACATTGTCACCCATGTACAGTGTCAATGCAGTTTACTAGTCAGCCTGAGCAGAATTTCCTTCCGCTCTTTAAGAAACTCACGATAGTCATGTGAATCGGTATGCGCGATTTCATCATGCAACCGACCAAGACTCGCTTTCAGAGTATCCGCCAAAACCTTCTCTTCAACATCGTTCAGTTCCATCCGCATCATGTCGACCCCCTTTCATCCGTGACCACCCTCACCTGTTCATTCTACCCCGAATCGATTGCAGAGGGACAGCAGGAGAAATGCCAGAAACTACCGAATTGTGCAAGTTTCTGGTATTTCTTGCTGCATGAGTTTGAAATTTCGCTGATAAATCTACCTGTCGGAAAACGGCAGCAAGTTTGTACCCTGCGCAGAAACTGAAGCGGTATCTTTACGGTCAAGGGCAAGGCTCTTGGCACTGGGCGTTGGGCTCTGGTCAGGGGCAGGTTCTTGGCGTTGGGCTCTCGGCGCTGGGAAGGTCAAGAGCCTGAAACCTATCGCCTATCGCCCTTGTCCAACTTTGCAACTTTGCATGCCTACAGATCGAGAAGTGTGACTTTTTCCGGCACTACAGTCTGATATTTCATATTGCATCGAGCAGGTTCAGGATCGAGAAAAAAACCGTAACGGAGGTGACAATGAAACAAATCAGTGCCTACATGTATCAATGCCATGAAATTGAACTCAACTCCGGCAGAGTAGTCAATCTCATCAGGCTTGAGCAGGACAGAACCTATGGGGACCAGCTTGAAGGTCTGCCCAGTTTGAATGGTGTCATGGGTAAGACAAGGTCAGAATTTGATCTGAGTCTGGTGAGG
>JAJRWH010000063.1 GCA_024276935.1 Deltaproteobacteria bacterium | reverse complement strand
TTTGAAACAACCGACGAGCATACCCGGGCCGTCCTCTTTGCACACCGTGAGTTTAGGGACATGGACAAGGTTGATCGCATCCGCGCCTGTTATCTCCATGCCTGTTTGCGCTATGTACAGCGCGACTCCATGACCAATACCTCCTTGCGAGAACGATTCGGGATCGAGAATAAGAACAGTTCTATGGCATCAAGGATCATCAGGGATGCCATTGAGGCAGGGCTGATACGTTGTCATGACGAAACCGTGGGGAGTAAAGCCCGGAAATATCTACCTTGGTGGGTCTGACAACCCATCCGAATTTGTTTGACCGTTGTTTGACTGAGAACGCTTTAAAACAACCTGGTATTGATGAAATGCTCTTATTTCGAAAGGTTACGTGTGGAGATTTGTTTGACTATTGCTTGCCGATCATGTTTTTCAGCCTACTATTGGAGACCGATACATGAGCGCGACTTCATGGCCAATACCTCCTTTGGCGAGAACGATTCGGGACCGAGAACATCTCCCATGGTGAGCCTGATGATCGATTCAAATTTGTTTGACAGTTGTTTGACTGAAGAGACGTTAAAATAGCTAATTATGCCCAAATGTCCGGAACTTCAAGTGGTTGTGCTTTTTTGTTTTCTTGATGGGTATTTACTAAAAACACACCAGAAAGCGGTTGTAAAAATCTTGAAAAGAAAAAACCTCTGAGCCTGTATGCCGTAAACCTGACAGGATAAATAAACCGTTGTTATCTGCCTGTCTATCATCCCATGGACCAATAGTCCTTTTTATATGAAAGCACCCACACCATGCTGGTCGATTTTTTTCTCCAACTGAAACAGGCAAAGGTCCCGGTCAGTATCCGCGAATACCTGAGCTTGCTTGAAGCCCTCGACAAACAGGTGATCTGGGGCAAAGTGGAAGACTTCTATTATCTGGCCCGCCTCTGTCTGGTCAAGGATGAAGCACACTTCGATAAGTTTGATCGGGTTTTTGCTCAGTATTTTGATGGGATCACCGACCTCAGTGAAGAAATTGAGGCCCATATTCCTGAAGAATGGTTGCGCAAACTTTCTGAACTGGTGCTTTCTGAAGAAGAAAAAGCCCAGATCGAAGCCCTCGGTGGGTTCGAAAAGTTGATGGAAACGCTGAAAAAACGACTGGCTGAACAGAAGGAGCGGCATCAGGGCGGGAGTAAATGGATCGGTACTGGCGGGCGGTCCCCCTTTGGGGCTTACGGTTACAATCCCGAAGGGATCAGGATCGGCCAGGAGGAATCACGCCACCGGCGGGCGGTCAAGGTCTGGGACAAGCGCGAGTTCAAAAATCTCGACGGCTCGGTCGAACTGGGAACCCGTAATATCAAGGTTGCTCTGCGGCGTTTGCGCCACTTTGCTCGCGAGGGAGCTCCCGAAATTCTCGATCTGCCCGACACCATCCGTGCCACCGCCAATAATGCCGGTTATCTGGATTTAAAACTGGTGCCCAAACGTCATAACAAAATCAAGGTTCTGCTCTTCTTTGACGTCGGCGGTTCGATGGATGACCATATCCAGATCTGTGAAGAACTGTTCTCTGCCGCCAGGGCCGAGTTCAAACAGCTGGAATATTTCTATTTTCATAATTTTATCTACGAAAGTGTCTGGCGTGACAATCAGCGCTACCGGGCTGAACGAATTGATCTTTGGGAGCTGATGCATACCTACGGACCCGACTACAAGCTGATCTTTGTTGGAGATGCGTCCATGAGCCCCTATGAAATCTCCATGGTCGGTGGCAGCGTTGAGCACTACAATGAAGAACCCGGTTATGTCTGGGGCCAACGCCTGCTCGAAACCTATAAGAACGCCATCTGGCTCAACCCGACTCCACAGAACTGGTGGAACTACACTCACTCAATCGGGATGGTCCAGCAGATCATGGAAGGACGGATGTTTCCGCTGACCCTGGAGGGTCTGGATGAAGGGATTCAGCTGTTGAGTAAAACAACCGGCTGACAACCTGAAACAAATCCGTTTTCCTGAGATCTGACAAACATCTCCGAGCAAAATCAGCGCCGCGTGGGGAACTCCTGCACCCCATATTGATCTGTTGTCTTTTGGGCTTTATTTGTCAAAACCTAGCTCATCTGCCAGAAACTATGGGTCCCGAATCGATCCGCCAGAGCTTTCGACTGCTTACGTTTCGCCAGACGTTTTCGAGCTCTTTCCGGGGCTCCTTCAAACAAAAACTTTTCAAATTCAGTTTCAGGAACAACACCGGGAACCATCTGCTTTTCACCGTTGATATCCAGAGCAACAAAGGTCAGAAATGCTGTGGCACACAGTGTTCGCTCCCCGGTCAGCATATCTTCAGCAACAATCTTGACGAACACTTCAACCGAGGTCCGCTTGGTCCAAGTTACAAAAGCCTCAAGGCAAACGGAATGCTCCTGGCGAATCGGATGAAGAAAATCGACCGAATCAGTCGATGCTGTCACCACTGATGTCCGGGCGTGTCGCGTTGCTGAAATCGCAGCAATATCATCAATATGTGACATTACCTTACCTCCAAACATGGTGCCGTAATTGTTTGTATCAGGAGGCAGAACCAGCGCCGTTTTGACCGCTCTTGATTCTCGACAAAACTTGGTGGGCGGGACTGACATGATGAAAGCTCCTCTTCGCTGCGGATTCAATCTGTTGTTTATCAGTTTAGCAAACCTGGCAACAACAAAGTAAAAATCACGAGGGATATACGATTATTCCTCGGCACGAGTTTCTGCAATCAACAGATCAAGCTTTTGCCGCAGATTGTCAGGCCCTGTATAGGCGCAATGGTTTTTGGTTTCTTCTGCTGTTATTGGCTGCTCTCCCTGGGGTTGCAGAACAAGAACCTGCTTACCAAGACCATAGGCCAGACCCAGAGCAAACATGACATGAGATGCCTGGCCTGCAAGGTCAAAAACAGCCTGTTGACTGAGATACAACTGGCGACAGATTTCTCCCAGGTCCTCTTCATTTATCAAGGGCTGATTCGCTAAAAAAACCTTCTGCTTCCATGCTTCGAGGACTGGATATATCCCCTGCTGATAACGTTTCAGCGCTTTGTCTCCGGCTGGCAGGGCAACAAAAATCTGCTTGTTATCTCCCGGCGGACACCCTGAATCTCTCCTATCATCACAAGTAATATATCGCTCAAGCAAAGGGGGAAGGGCTGATATTTGTTGTTCTTTTTCAGCCAGCTCCGATGCTTTTTCCTCCAGCCGGTTAATCTGATGGCGGACTGTTTTGACAAACTTGTCGACCGTTGCCATTTTGATCGATTTACCGGTTGGGGAAAAATCGGCTGGACCCAGCTTGAATATTGGCACCCGTAAAATATTTTCGGTATTAAGTTCTGTTGCTATCTCGTTGTAGCCATCTTTCCAACTCGTAAAAGCCCGCAGATAGACATATTGATTATTCTTCAGATAGCGGCTGACTTTCCCCAAAAGATAGTCAAGAGCTTCAATCTTGGCGGTGATTTTTTCGCTCGTCATTCTTTACCTTTTCATCTTTTCATTTCCGTGCGAAGTCGCAATATGTCATAAAATAACATGATTGGTCATCCCTGGTGAAGAGGCCCGTACCACAACAATAAAGCCCCCTGTTCATTATGAGCAGAGGGCTTTATCGTTATCGGTTGTTCGCAGGTTTGATCACCTATTTCAGCAGCTTCTTGGCCTTTTTGGCTTCTGGTGAAAGGGGAAAGGTTTTGAGCAGCTGTTTCCAGGTTGTTTCCGCATTGCTGGTATCTCCCAGGGCAGCAAATGCTTTTCCTTGCTTAAGCAGGGCCGAAGCCGCTTTGGGATGATCACTGTATTTCTGAATAACTTCCTGAAATTTCAGGATCGCATTCTCATACTTTTTCTCACCATAAAATGCTTCACCGATCCAGTACAGGGCATTAACTGAAAGCTCATGTTTTGGATATTTTTTCAGAAATTTTTCCAGGTCAGCACGCCCACCGGCAAAATCACTTCCCGTAAGAATTTTCTCCAGGGCCTGCTGATAATCCTGTTCGGCACTGGTCTTAGTTGCTGGTTTTACGGATGGTGCAACCGGGGCAGGAGCAGGAGCAGGAACTGCCAGCTGGGCAATTTTAGTCTCGGTTTTTGCCAATCGTTCCGCCAGGACAGATATCTGCATACCAAGGTCATCACGGACCAGAGCCATATCGGCAGCGGCCTGTTCATTGGCACGCCCCAGATCATCAAGACGACCATTGATGGATTGAAATTCTACCCGCAGTGTATCCAGACCTGACTGGAGTTCTGCAACCTGTCGACCCAGGTTTTCCAGTTGACGTCGAGATTGACTGCCACCGTCATTACGGCCCTGTTCAAGGCGAGCAAGATGGCGCTTCATTTCTTCAAAATCATTTTCCATCTTGAGCTGTGTTTGTGCCGGGGGTAAACAACCAACCAGCAGAACCAACAGACAGGCCAAGCTGAGTAACCGTCTCATCTGTTCTCCTTCCTCTTTTTCATTGTGCCTTTTTCAGGTCGAACTAAAAAGGCCGCGCCAGAACCGACGCGACCTTTTTTCTGAAACTTTCAGAGCTCTCAGTTGAGTTCTTTGAATTCGGCCCGACGATTCTGCGCCCAGGCTTCTTCAGTGCTACCCATCACCAACGGAATTTCTTCACCGTAGCTGATGATACTCATCCGGTCTGCAGGAACACCAAGGGAAACCAGATAGTTTTTAACTGCCAGAGCACGTTTTTCGCCCAGGGCCAGGTTGTACTCGTCAGAACCACGCTCGTCACAATGGCCTTCGATCTGTACCCGTACACCTTTGGCTTTCAGGTACGCGGCATTGTTTTTCAATGTCGCACGAGCACCAGCCGTCAAGACATATTGGTCATACTCAAAGTTGACCCGCATCAACGAAGAAACGACGTTCGACACGGTACTGCTGGCCGCACTCCTTGCAGTGCTACTGCCATTATTCTGTTCAGTCACAGGTTGCTCACTGACCTGCGCAACCTTTTTCTGTTGCATCTCGGTCTGTGATACCTTTTTCGCTTCATCCTGGGTCGGCTTTTTAGCACAACCGACGGTCAGTCCCAGTGCCAGAACCAGCAGCACGGACAGTTTTAATACAGCTTTCAATTGCATGATCAGCCACTCCTTTCGCAGATGCGAATGCATGAATTGTCGCTTGCACGACAAAAGATTCTCCGATAATTCGCCTCATTATACAAAAAGCACAGCGAAAAACAACAGCTGGTGCAGGGAAATCCCGCTTTTCCTGCCAGGTTAGGCCATGCCCATGAAGTTGATGGCGTTGAGTTTTTCGAACCCCTCGATTCATGGGCAAGATATCGGTTACCCAGAACCGGGATGTTCAGCCCTCGGAAAGATCTGTCCATATCCAAAACAACAGGATAACCACTTGCTATTACTGGTCTTTTATGGCCAAAACTTTCTCAACCTGCTTGACATCATTGCCAATGTCCCGACCAGGCAGGATGGGTGTCATTGCCCCCCGGAGCTGACAGGCGCCGATCTCCTGTGCCATCGGTCCGTATAACATGAATCGATTTTTCTCCGTTGAGATCAAGAGAATAAACCAGAAACCGCCCATCAGGGCTGAAACGTGGATGTTCTTTGGTTCCGGGGCCAAACGTCAGCCGGTGTTCGCCACTGCCATCAGGCCGAATCATGAAGATATCGAACTGCCCTTCGGTGCGGCGGGTAAATACGATCCAGTCTCCGGTCGGGCTCCAGTCAGGGGTTGCATTATACTTACCTTCAAAGGTCAGACGGACAACCTTGAGACTTGCAATATCGACAATAAAAAGATGGGGATTGCCGCGCCGATCTGAAACAAAGGCGACCCTGTCACCATCAGGACTCCAGCTTGGAGCCACATCAATTCCCCAGTGTTTGGTCAGGCGTTTGTGAATCGTGCCATCGGTTCCAAGCAGATAAATGTCTGAATTATTCCCTTTTGACAGGGTTACCACCACTTCGCTGCCGTCCGGGCTGTAACGCCCACCGGTATTTAAACCTGGGCGTTGCGACAACCGCGCTTCGCGACCGGTGTAGATTTCCTTGCGGTAGAGATCGGGATTGGCGTGCTTATAGGAAGTGAAGGTAATCTCTTTGCGTACCGGTGAGAAGTCAGGGTCAAGAACGATTGAACGATGGTCTGTTAACCGGATCGGGTTGTGGCCATCAACCTCCATCAGATAGAGTTCCTTATGACCGCTGCGAGTCGAAATATAGGCCAACCGACTATTGAACGGACCCTTTTTACCTGTCAGGGCAAGCATGATCTGATCGGCAAAGCTGTGAGCGATCCGCCGCTCATCACCGGGGCTGCCCACATAACGCCGTCCGGTCAATAATCGCTGAGTTATCACATCATATAGCCGCGCCTCAACCACAAGCTGATCACCTTCAAGGCGGTAGCCTCCCTTGACCACCGCATCGACCCCCAGCAAGCGCCACTGGGCGAAATCGACCTGGGTACTGTGCAGGCCCAGTTTTTCGGCATCTGAAAGAAAAGCGGCCCGATCTGCCAGTTCAAACAGCCCTGACAGGTCAAGGTCGGCATTCAAAACCTGATCGATTTCCGTTGCAACAGACTTTGACGCATCATCCATCGGCAGAAAACGAGTCAACGCCAGAGGGATGGTTTGTTCCCCTGGTGCGCTGATCTCAATCCTCACAGCCTGGGCAGACAAGGGGACCAACAGGGCTACCACCAACAGCAAACTTTGTATTCTTCTCATCGGTTTTGCAGATCCTTGAGGTTGAAGACGATTTCAAAGGTTCCGGCAACGGGAAGCGTTTCACCAATATCTTTAGATTTCACAATAGCCTTGCGCAACGACTCATCAAAAAAACTATTTCCCGACTTATCAATAAACTCCCAACTGCGCATCTTCCCCTCTTTCGAATAAATAACTTTTACTTCAGCCTGAAGTTCAAGTGAGGGAAGCTGATACTGTGATAATCGCCAGTTTTCAGTGATAATTCCCTTTATTTTGGTAATCGAACTGATACCGATCTCGTCTCCCTTGCCATCAGGTTCACCAACCGGGGCCTGAACATCGGGCTTACCCAATTCAGCTCGCTGCGCCGCAAGTGCCGCCTTTATTCTATCAAGCTTCTTTTGCCGCTCGGCCCGGGCTTGCATCTCGGCTATGCGTTTTTGCAGATCGGTCTCGGCAGTCTTGTCCAGCTTAACCTTTTTGACCGGCGGTTTTTTCTTTTTCACCACCGGTGTCGTCTTTTTTGCGACCGATTTTTTTGCCGTCTTTTTTTTCTTGAGTGGAATTGTCTTGGCAGCAACTTTCTTTTTGACGACCTTCTTTTTTTTCTTTTTGGTCGGCGCAGCATCAGGGCGACCAGCACGTGGATTTTTGACCGGCTTGTTCACCAGATTAACCCGATAAACCGGTACCTTGGGGGTACGGTGAGTTGCAATCAGAACACCTGACAGAATCACCGGTACGATCAGATGCAGAAGAAAGGAGATAAACAGCATCCGTCGTAGCCCGGGTTCGAGCAGGCTCTGCAATTGGCGCAGACGATGTCGATAGTATTCGGACATGCCTGCGTCTACTCCTCGGGCATGCGGGTGACCATTCCCAGGCGTTCGATTCCGGCCTTTTTAACTGCCGCCATCACTTCAACCACACGACCGTAGGCAACCGCTTTATCCGCTTCAATAAAAACTTCCCGGCTTTCCTTGCCCTTAAGAGCCTGGATAATGACCGGCGCCAGTTTGCTGATCTTTTTGATCCGGGTTTTACCAATCAGCAGATGGCCATTTTTTTTGATGGTAATCACCAGAGGTTCAGATTTGCTCGGCAGGCTTGGGGCTTCCTTGACTTCGGGCAGATCAACCGAGACTCCCTGATCAAGCATCGGGGCCGTAACCATGAAGATAATCAGCAGCACCAGCATGACATCAACAAAAGGAGTCACGTTGATCTGTGACATATTGCTGCGGCGGCCTGTGCCGGGGCGTCCGACTTCCATCGCTTAACTCCGCTCCATCCGCTCGACGATATTGAGAAATTCCTGGCTGAAATTATCCATCTCGCCGATCAGCAGATTGACCTTGTTAAGAAAATGGTTGTAGCCCATAACCGCCGGAATCGCTGCGGCAAGACCGATAGCGGTTGCAACCAGAGCTTCGGAAATCCCCGGGGCAACAACCGCAAGAGAAGCACTGCCTGTCTGACCGATCCCGTGAAAGGCATCCATGATGCCCCAAACAGTTCCGAACAAACCGATAAAGGGCGCGGTTGATCCGGTCGTCGCCAGAAAGGTCAGGTACTTTTCGAGTCGTTGGGTCTCCTGAGTGGTTGCACGGCGCAAGGCCCGGGAAACATTTCCCAGCCCCCCCAGATCTGCCGAAAGTTCACGAGCCGCTTCAGGACGATTCTGTTTTTTAAGTTGCAACAACTCATGGTAACCCTCGCGAAACAGGATGGCCAAAGGGGTTTGGGTAAAATCTTTCACCCCCTGACCAATCACGTCAAAACGTTTTTTCTCCCAGAAAAAATCGAGAAAACGTTCCGATTCACGAATGGCCTGTTGAATGGTTTTAAACTTGTAAAAAATAATGCCCCAGGACACCAGGGAAAAGTAGAGCAGAACCAGCAGAACCAGCTTGACGATAGGTCCTGCCTGAAGTACCAGATCCAAAACAGACTCCTTGGGTTGATTGAGAAGGTTATCTGACTTTCTGCGCCTGACGACAAATACAGAACACAGAAAAACCGCAGAAAAAGGGCAGGTCGAACGAAATTATCAGCCAGCTGTCAGGGCAAGTCAAGCCCCCGGGACTCTTGGGGATCAATCTTCTCCGGCAGAATAAAACCCAGCCGGTCCCTGACATAGGAGGCGGTCAAACTGTCAGGTGAGCGTTGCAGCAAGCGGATCAATGATATTGCGTCGTCAATATCTTCCCAAACGGGAAGTTGCTGCCAGGAAATCTGTTGCTGTGCCAGCAGCTTTTTCGTCTGCTGCATCAGATCCGCCTGACTCCAGGGCATTTTTGCAAAGAGTTCTGGCTGATGAACGTTCTCACCAATCAGCACGTAACCCCCATCTGTTGCCGGGGCAATGACCACCTCGGTCGATTGCAGGGCGACAAAGGCCTGCTCAAGATGACTCAGCGGCAAATCGGGGCTGTCACTGCCGATCAGGATCGCCTGCCGGTACCCTGCACTCAGAAAACCCTGAAGTGCATTGGCCATCCGTTCTCCCAGGTCCGCTCCCTGTTGAGGCTGCCGGGGAATCTGCGGATAGTTTTGCGCAAAAAAATCTTCATTTCCGGCATAACAGATCACCAGATCAAAAAACTGCCCTGAAAAACGTCGAATTGTTTCATCGAGAATCTGGCAGTAGAGCTCTGTCGCCTGTTCAAAATCGAGGGGAGGGCAGAGCCGGGTTTTGACCAGACCCGCGACAGGTTCTTTGGCAAAAATGCCGAGAATTGCCGAGTTATCCACCTTTTCCACAGGTTTATCCACAGGTCTCGGTGGGGCCAGGATATTCGAGCTGGGCATAGGCCGAATGGTTGTGAATCGACTCGAAATTTTCACATTCAACCCGAAACCAGGAAATGGTCGGGATCGATTTCAGTCGTTCGGTAACAGCACGCACCATATCCTCAACAAACATCGGATTATCATAGGCCTGCTCAGTCACAGCTTTTTCATCTTCACGCTTGAGTAAAGAGTAGACCGGAGCGCTGGCACAGGCCTCGATCTGCTCAACCAGCTCTTCAAGCCAAAGATGCTCTGTATAACGGACCTGCACATTGACCAGACTGCGTTGATTATGGGCACCACGCTCACTGATCTCGCGCGAACAGGGACAAAGGGACGTTACCGGCACACTGACCTCAAGAACAAAATCGAATTTGTCCCCCAGAATACCTGTCATCCGGCACTGATACTCCATCAGCCCACGCGCCCCCGAAACCGGGGCCTGTTTTTCAATAAAGTAGGGAAAATCAAGTTCAAGATATGCGCAACTGGCTTCGAGCCGTTGCTTCATTGCACTCAGGATCTCTTCAATATTTTCGATACTCACCGCACCATGGTAAAGGTTGAGCACTTCTATAAAACGGCTCATGTGAGTGCCCTTGAAATGATGAGGCAGATCAACATACATATTGACCCGGGCGACGGTATGCTGCTCCTGACGGGCACGATCAAGCACCACGATTGGATAACGGATATCCTTGACGCCCACCTTGTCGATGGCAATACGACGTGGATCGGCACTTTTCTGCATGTCGGGCATAGTTTTCATTTAGAAGTCCCTCGATAAAACCAGGCGATATTTCCCGGGTACAGATACCCCGACTGAAATCAATTCTCTGTTGTCAGCAAGCCCTTCAAACATATGCCACCGGATCGCTGCTGCCGGCATCCGCAAACCCCTTGAGCCGCAACAGGCAGGAATCACAATGTCCACAGGCCCGACCATCTTCTGCCGGATCATAACAACTGTGGGTATAACGATAGTCGACCCCCAGAGCAAGGCCGCGTTCGATAATCTGTGCTTTGGTCAGATTGATCAACGGAGCCTGAATTTTGTAGGGATTTCCCTCAACCCCGGCCCGGGTTGCCAGATCAGCCATGGCCTGAAAGGCAGCGATAAACTCCGGGCGACAATCCGGATAACCGGAATAATCAACCGCATTCACGCCAATATAAATATCCTGCGCACCGAGAACTTCGGCCCAGCCCAAGGCAAAGGACAGAAAAATGGTATTACGGGCCGGTACATAGGTGATCGGAATCTGTGTCTGATCGGCTCCATCTTTAGGAACCTCAATTTCACTGGTCAGCGCACTCCCGCCCATCTGTCTCAGGTCGATGTCGACAACCATGTGCTCTTTGGCCCCCACCAGGGGCGCATACTCACGAGCTTTTTCAAGCTCAACCGAGTGACGCTGACCATAGGAAAAACTGAGTGCATAGGGCTCAAAACCATTGTCACGCGCAATGGCCATACAGGTGGTTGAGTCAAGCCCGCCACTGTAAAGAATTACGGCTTTTTTCATCGTTAAATAATCCTTTGTTGAAGATTTCTGGAGCATAGGGCACTGCCGAGACCGGGTCAAGAAGGAAGAGGACGGCGCAAGAGTTGCCCGTCAGCTGATTCACATGCTATAAGTGCCTGTTTCAGGATTACTTTTTCCCTGAAATTTACTCCGTTTTAACGCTCTGAACCTGGATCAGTCGATGGCAACCAAAAAACCTGTTCTCAAGTATATCCTGTTGATTTGTGCCGGTCTTGGTCTGAGCGGTTTAATCGGTCTGGGAATTGCGTATTTTTACGTGGCCAGTTCTTTGCCCCGGGTCGAAACCCTGTCAGATTACCGACCGCCTCTGATCACTCGCATCTACAGTGATGACGGGACAATCATTGCCGAATACTCCCGCGAACGAAGAATTCTGGTGCCGATCGACAAAATGCCCTGGCAGTTGATTCAGGCTTTTGTCGCCGCAGAAGATGCCAATTTCTTCAAGCATCAGGGGATAGATCTCACCTCGATCATGCGGGCAGCCATGAAAAATGTTGCCGCAGGCGGGATTGCTCAGGGGGGCAGCACCATCACCCAGCAGGTTGCCAAGCAATTATTGCTGACTTCTGAACGTTCCTTCTCTCGCAAGTTTAAAGAGGCCATCCTGGCCCGGAGAATGGAAAAAGCCCTCACCAAAAAAGAGATTCTTTATCTCTATCTCAACCAGATCTATCTCGGGCACCGGGCCTATGGTGTCGAGGCTGCCGCTGAAAATTATTTCGACAAAAATGTTGACCAGCTTTCGCTGGCTGAGTGCGCTATTCTTGCCGGACTTCCCCAGGCTCCCAGTCGCTACTCTCCCTATCGGCATTACCAACGGGCCATTGATCGTCAGCAGTACGTTCTGCAACGCATGACCGAAGAGGGCTACATCACTCCGGCTGAAGCCGAAGCAGCCCGGCGCGAAAAGGTTGTCATCAAACCACGCCTTAATACGCATCTCAAAGAAACCGCCTACTTCAACGAACAGGTCAGACGATATCTCGAAGAGCGTTTTGGCACCGAGCAACTCTATACCGGGGGATTACAGGTCTACACCAGTATCAATATCCCGATGCAGCAGGCGGCCGAAAGGGCCGTCCGCAACAACCTGCGTAATCATGACAAGCGTCAAGGCTACCGAGGCCCGTTGCAATTACTCGATGATCAGGCCCAGGATGCTTTCCTTGAAAAACAGCAGGAAGCACTGAAAAAACAACCGCTGCAAAAGGGAACCCTCACCAAAGCCCTGGTCATCGACGGAGATCTCAAGCAGATTGTTTGTCTGATCGGTGATCGCGAAGGGATCATCAGGATCAAAAAAGCAGAATGGGCAGCGCCCCTGTCTGTGGTGGCGGCTGACGCGGAACCTTCTGGCAATGCCGAACCTGGCCGTTCTTCACATCTTCCTGTGGGTTCTCTGATCGAAGTCGAGGTTTTACAGATTCCGGATGAAGGTCCGCTGAAACTGGCACTTGATCAACACCCTCTGGCCCAGGGAGCCTTGATTGCCAGTGATCCGGAAACCGGCCAAATAAAAGCAATGGTCGGAGGTTACGATTTTGGTGAAAGCCAGTTCAACCGTGCAATCCAGGCCAAACGTCTGCCCGGCTCTGCCATCAAGCCGATCATCTACGCTGCCGCTCTCGATAAAGGCTACACCCCGGCATCCGTTATCCTGGATACACCATTGATTTATGAAGAGCTTAACAAACAGGGAAAACTCAGCGCCTGGAAACCCCGCAACTACGAAGAAAAATTCTACGGCCCAACCTCTTTTCGCCAGGCCCTGGCCCATTCACGCAATGTCGTCACCATCAAAATTCTGGAGGATATCGGGGTCAACTATGTGGCCGCGTACGGAAAAAAACTGGGGATCAAAACACCTTTGACCCGTGATTTAACCCTTGCCCTGGGCTCAACAGCAGTCACTCCGATAGAAATGCTGAATGCCTATACCGTTTTTGCCAATGGCGGGGTTCGGGTTTCTCCCAGCTATATCAACAAGATTGTCGACCGGACCGGTCGCATTCTAGAATCGATCGACCCGGCAGATTTTGCCAGCGGTATTGAAGCCGACCAACGCATGATCCGCAAACCACCACGGCGGGTTATCTCGCCGGAAACGGCGTATCTGATTACCAACATTCTGGAAAGCGTGGTCCGTGAGGGAACGGGCTGGCGTGCCAAGGCTCTGGGACGACCTTCTGCTGGAAAAACCGGAACCACCAATGATTTGAAAGATGCCTGGTATATCGGATATATCCCGCAATTGGCCTGTGTTTCCTGGGTGGGTTATGATCAGGAACGGCCCCTGGGACGGAGTGAGACCGGTTCGCGTGCAGCGGCTCCTGCCTGGGTTGCCTTCATGAAAGAAGCCATCAAGCAGTTTCCGGCCAGAGACTTTACGGTTCCGGATGATATTGAATTTTATCCGATAGACGTGAAAAGCGGTAAACTGCTGGCAGACGATGATCCCGAGGCGCGGATTGAAGCCTTTGCTCCCGGAACAGCACCGACCGAATTTGCTCATGCCGAAAAAGCCCCCGGAGCCCGTGATTTTTTCCGTCTTGATCAGCAGGACCTCTAGTGTCCCGTTTGGTTAGTTGTGTCAATTAATTCTGAGTCATTTTGACTGTGGACAAGGCGCGCCGACACAGGCCTAGCCTGAGTTAAGCCAAGGAGGTGGAACGCAGGCCGCAGCCAAAAGGGCCAGAATTAGAAGGCAGAATTAACCACACGGGACACTAGCGAGACTCTTCTTCCTGCCGGGCCTTAAACATGATGTTCAACACCTCTTCAATTTGACCCGGTGTCATCCAGCCATGATCAAAGCAGATCGCACCGATCACCCGATGGGGACGATCAGCAAGGTTGTCACTCACCTGGTCCCACAATGCCTGCTGCAATTGCTCGGCACTTAAAAAACCATTTTCAACCGCAATTTTTCCAAAACGTGAACAGTACTTTTCCAGTTCGGTCATCCTGATCCCCTTGTTAATGATGGTTCGAGTTCCTTGTGCCCTGTTTTCTTTTATTCTGAGCCCCCTGATTTCAGCAAAAACCTTTCCGGGAAATCGGTAAAAAAGCCTTCAACCCCTGCGGCCAGAAGCTCTTCAGCCTCACCTTTGCGGTTGACTGTCCAGGCAAAGAGCTTGCACCCACTCTGCTGAACGTGCCTGGCCAGGGTCGCTGTAATCAGGGTTTTCTTAAGATGAACCGACCAGGGAGCAAATTGTTCCAATTGCCGATCTAAATCATGGGGAATTTTTTCGTAAACCGGTGCCCGCCGAACCTGTGGCAACAATTCCTGGAACCTGCGCAATTCATTCCTCTTCAAAGAAGAGACCAGAATATCTTCGGGGGTCAGTTGCGTCAGGGTAAAAAGCCTTGTCAACAGAGCGGCTGTTGCCTCAGCTGTCCCGGCGCCCTTGAGCTCAATATTAACAACCGCCCGGCCAAGAGCAAGGTCCAGCACCTCTTCCAAAAAAGGAATTTTTTCACCCGCTCCGACATCAAGCTGCCGAAGATCATTCAACGAATAATTGTCCAGCGGGCCACAACCGTTTGTCGTCCGATCCAGATAATCATCATGAAAAACAAGCAAGCGGTTTTCGATCAACTGCACATCAAGCTCCAGCCATCTGGCTCCTGATTCCAGTGCAGTACGAAATGCCAGCAAGGTATTTTCAGGACAACAACCGCTGGCTCCCCGGTGGGCGATGACGATAGGATGGGACACTGAACGCTCCTGTTGAAATAGTTAACCCAACTATACCTGTAATCAGACAAAATAAAAGCCTCTTAACCTTTCGCCTGAATCAGCAAAAAATCCCGGCGGCAGATTATGCTGTTTTTTACTGGTTCCCACAGATTAAAACAGTTAAGGTGCGTCTTTTACTCTTTGCTGGATGGGAGACCAATTTGTCGCAACCAAGCCTTGCCGCGACCTTGTCCCTGCTACTGGCCATGCTGCTCTGGGCCAGTTCCTTTGTCGCTTTGAAAATTGCTTTTACCGCCTATCATCCCATGCAGGTAATTTTTGGCCGCATGCTGATTGCCAGCATCTGTTTTTTGCCGTTCATTCCCAGTTTTTTGCGAATTAAGTGGTCTTTGCAGGATCTGCGCTACCTGTTATTGATGGCGATCTTCGAACCCTGCCTCTATTTTATCTTTGAGGCCAAGGCGTTGGAAAATACCAGTGCCTCACAAGCCGGAATGATTACCGCAATGTTGCCCCTGCTGGTTGCCGTTGCAGCCTGGGCTTTTCTCAAGGAACGGATCAGCCGCCTGACCCTGATCGGATTTTTTATCGCGATCTGTGGTGCTGTGCTGCTCAGTCTTGCCGCCGAAGCAACCAGCCGTTCTCCAGCACCTTTGGTTGGCAACCTTTTTGAGCTGGCGGCAATGATTTGTGCCACCGGATATACCATCTGTCTCAAACACCTCAGCGGACGTTATTCACCCCTGTTTCTGACTGCAGCCCAGGCATTTCTGGGCAGCATCTTCTTTGCTTTTTTTCTGCTTCCGGATGAGGTCGGCTTTCCCGCACACTGGGTACCAGGGCCTGGTCTTGCAGTTATTTATCTCGGAACCTTTATTACCTTTGGAGCCTATGGTCTGTATAATTTTGGAGTCAGTCGGATTCCAGCCAACCAGGCTGCCGCTTTTGTCAACCTGATTCCGGTTTTCAGCGTTATTCTGGGTTCACTGGTTCTGGCCGAAAAACTGACAATCTGGCAATGGTTAGCGGTTTCCCTGGTTTTCGCCGGTGTTTTTCTGAGCCGTCATGGGGGAAAGAAACTTCAGCATTAATTTGAACCTGTATCCGTACGCCGAGAGACAAAAATGGATATCAGTCTGCAACCGATCGGTATTATTCATTCACCGTTTAAAGAGAAATTTGCCGTTCCACGTCAACCGGGTCTGGTTCCCAGCGTGACCGCCAAACTGGAACTGTTCTCCTTTTGCAACCAGCAAGAAATCCTGCGCGGGCTTGAGGATTTCAGTCATATCTGGCTGATTTTCATTTTTCACCAAAACCTTGATCGCCCCTGGCGCCCAACCGTACGCCCGCCCCGCCTGGGCGGCAACCAGCGTGTCGGTGTTTTTGCCAGCCGCTCTCCATTTCGACCAAACCCGCTGGGACTCTCTGCCGTCGAACTGCTCAAAACCGAATGGAACAGCTCTGGTTCTGTCCTGCACCTGCGGGGAGCAGATCTGGTTGACGGAACACCGGTTCTTGATATCAAGCCCTATCTGCCATACTCCGATGCCCTGCCTCAGGCAAAAGGAGCCTTTGCCCCGCAGCGTCCCACCACGATCGAAGTCGCATTTTCTCCCCAGGCAGAACAGCAATTAGTCGAGCTGCGTGATTGCTATCCCCACCTTCGTCAAACAATTTGCGAACTTCTCGGGCAAGATCCTCGCCCTGCTTATCGTGGGAAAAAAGTCGATGACAGGCTCTATGGGGTCAGTCTTTACGATTTGAACCTGAAGTGGAAAATGGAGGCTGATACAGCGCTGGTTCTTTCCGTCTCTGCGGAATAACCACTGATCCTGTGCTGAAGCAGAGGATCAGTGGCAATCAGAACGCCATAAACAATGAAACTGTTCGCAGTTCGCTGAAAAGTTGGTGGCATAACACTGGGGATTGCCCTCCTGAGCCTGCAAACGATGTATCAATTCTGCTTTGCGCATTCGCCCGGGAACAATGCCGCGATCCCTTGCCAACTGTTTGATCTCGGTCAGATTCATCTGCATTTTCTCCTTTTTCTGGATAGGCGCAAAAAAATTCCGAGGTCGAAGAAGCAGTGTGCAAGGCGCTCAGATTTCAGACCAGCCGACCCAGCACGTAGTTGAGTATACCGCCGCTTTGATAATAGGCAACTTCGTCTTCAGTATCGATTCGACACAGAAGCTGCAACTCTCTTTTCTCTCCTGAAGAGGATTCAATCACCAAAGGAAGCGTCATTTTGGCCTGCAAGGGTCCGGTAAAAGGAAGGCTGATCAATTCTTCTCCGGTCAATCCAAGACTCTCGGTATTATCCCCGGCGGTAAACTGCAAGGGGAGTATTCCCATGCCAACCAGATTGGAACGGTGGATCCGCTCATAGCTTTCGGCAATCACGGCCTTGACGCCAAGCAACAGGGTTCCCTTGGCGGCCCAATCCCGACTCGAACCTGTACCATATTCACGCCCGGCAATGACAACCAGGGGTTGCTGGTCCGCAGCATACCTGGCTGCGGCATCAAAAATAGCCATTGTCTCACCAGTGGGAAGGTATCGGGTAACCCCCCCTTCCTGTTCGGGCACCATTTTGTTGCGCAGGCGAATATTGGCAAAAGTTCCCCGCATCATCACCTCATGGTTACCTCGTCGGGAGCCATAGGAATTAAAATCGCTCTCTGCAATTCCGGCCTCCTGAAGGTAATGTCCCGCCGGACTCTCGGCCTTGATGGCACCTGCCGGTGAAATATGGTCGGTCGTAATCGAGTTGCCAAGCAACGCCAGAATTCGTGCCCTGTTGAAACCGGCAAACTCTTTGGTCTGTTCAGGGACAGCAAAAAATGCGGGCTGGCGAATATAGGTCGAGTCCTTGTCCCAGGTATAGGTCTGGCCCTCTGGCACCGGTAATTGCTGCCATTGGTCATCGCCATCAAAAACCGCCGCGTATTCCTGACGGAACATCTGGGCGTCAACCAGATGAATCTTTTCGGCCACCTCTGCATTGGTTGGCCAGAGATCACGCAGATAAACAGCCTGGCCTTCTTTTCCGGTTCCCAGTGGTTCACAACTGAGATCAATCTTTGTTGTCCCGGCCAGTGCATAGGCAACAACCAGAGGAGGCGATGCCAACCAGTTGGCTTTGACCTGTTGATGAATCCGGCCTTCAAAGTTGCGATTTCCTGACAGGACAGAAGAAACCCACAGATCGTTTTCACTGATCGCATCAGCGATGGGCCCTTTCAAGGGGCCTGAATTCCCGATACAGGTTGTACAACCATAACCAACAACCTGAAAACCGAGCGCGTCGAGAGCAGGTTGCAAACCAGCTACAGCCAGATAGTCTGTAACCACCTTGGACCCGGGTGCCAGCGAGGTCTTGACCCAGGGCTTGGTCATCAAACCAGCCTCCAGAGCTTTTTGGGCCAATAAGCCCGCCGCCATCATGACTGCCGGATTCGAGGTATTGGTACAACTGGTGATAGCGGCAATCACCACATCACCACTGGTTAAAGAAAAGTCTTCTCCCGCTACCGCCACCTGTTGTTGCTGCTTTTCTGCCGGAATGAACTCTTTCAGAGCCTGTTTAAGCTCAGGCATGGTTACCCGATCCTGGGGTCGTTTCGGTCCGGCCAGGCTTGGTTTGATTTCTGCCAGATCAAGATCGAGAACAATCGTGTATTCAGGTGCCGGCTTATTGGCATCACCCCACAGGCCCTGCTCCTTGCAATAGGCTTCAACCAGCCTGATCTGCTGCGGATCACGCCCCGTCAGACGCAGGTATTCAAGCGTGGTTTCATCAATCGGGAAAAACCCGCAGGTCGCACCATATTCTGGTGCCATATTGGCTATTGTTGCGCGATCCGCCAGGGGCAGTTGAGCCAGACCCGGACCAAAAAATTCGACAAACTTTCCAACCACTCCCTGGGCTCGCAGCTTCTCGGTCACGGTCAGAACCAGGTCGGTGGCGGTAATACCCTCACTCAGAGTTCCCGCAAGACGAAAACCCACCACTTCAGGGATCAACATCGAAATCGGTTGGCCAAGCATCGCAGCTTCCGCTTCAATGCCACCAACCCCCCAGCCAAGAACACCCAGACCGTTGATCATCGTCGTATGACTGTCGGTTCCGACCAGGGTATCGGGATAGGCCAGAATCTCTTCCCCCTCGGGTCTTGTCCAGACAGCCTGAGCAAGGTATTCGAGATTGACCTGGTGGCAGATTCCGGTTCCCGGCGGGACAACCCGAAAATTATCAAACGATTTCTGGCCCCAACGCAAAAAGGCATATCGTTCGCGATTTCGCGTCATTTCTATATCGACGTTGGCCCGAAATGCCTCGGCACTGCCATAGCGATCAACCATCACCGAATGGTCGATAACCAGATCGACCGGTATCTGCGGATTAATCTGTGCCGGATCGCCACCGGCTTCTACCACCGCGTCTCGCATTGCCGCCAAATCGACAATTGCCGGAACTCCGGTAAAGTCCTGCATCAGAACCCGGGCGGGACGGTAGGCAATTTCTTCTCCGACCTGCCAATTCAGCAGGGCCTCCAGTTGTTGACTGGCGACCTTGCTTCCATCCTGATTTTGCAACAGATTTTCAATCAGAATCTGAATGGTTATGGGCAGGCGATCCAGATTGGCGCCCTGGTCGGCAGCCAACTGCTTGATGCTGTAATAACGATAACTCTGGTTTTCAACCGATAACGTTTTATAGGTGGCACCTGTTTGTTTATTCATACAGTTCCCCTTGAGAAAGTAAGTTTTGCGTTCTGTCTTCAGTGTACCCTTTATTCCCGTTACCTGCTGAGTCGTGGCCGGGTTGAGACTTCAGAACGGGCTATTTTTTTCTTTGTCAGCAGACACCTTGATGTACTCAGCCATATATTCTAATGCATCTTCGATACTATTTTGCCACAAATGCCAATTATGCCCACCATCAACCACACGAAGAGCAACCTGCCGAGGCTGATAGTCATACAACAACCGAAACAGTTGGCTCAGGTGCCAGGCAATAAGAAAGCGGTCGTGATCTCCACTGCTCAGATAGAGGGGTACCACAATTTTTTTTCTCTTGTAGGAGTCCCAGGTCGCGGGATAGTTCAGCTTTTGCCAGATCGCCAGATCAAAATGGCCGTCCTTTTGAAATTGTGCGATCCGTTTTGCCGCAGATGATGGCGGTGGGCCAGGAACATAGATTGCCGGGCTTAATGCCGCGGCAGCAGCAAAGAGTTCAGGATGTTTAAAAACCGCATTGATTGTTCCGTAACCACCTGCTGAAACTCCCGCAATCAGTCGTCCACCGCGGATCGCTCTACTGCGGAATCTTGTGTCGATATAGGGAATCAGTTCCTTTATCAACACCTCTTCACCGGGCTCCTGGTGACCATCGACCCACCAGGAGCTGCCTCCCCCTGGCATAACAATCAAAACAGGCGGGATTTTTTGTTCCTCAATCAGCCTGTCGACCCTGAGCTGAATCTGTCCTCTGATCAACCAATCGGTTTCATTTCCCCCATTGCCATGGAGCAGATAAAGAACCGGATACTTCTGCGAACCTGTTTCATATCCATCGGGAAGATAAACCGAAAAAGGGTAGTCAGTCCCCAGGACTTGCGACCTCATTTTGCTGAACAGAACCTTGCTGGCCGCAGTAACTGTAAGCGGGAAAACAAGCAGAAGAAAAAGGAGGGCGGTAACCGAGCGAACAGCTTTGAAAATCTCTTTTGACATAGACGTTTCAACCGGTCTTTGATTTTTGGGTCAGTCTTTCCTGACGACCCCGACCCGGGGACAGAATTCCTGAATCTGGCAGTGGCCGCAGTTGGGAACAGGGGCCTTGCAACAAGCCCGACCATGTTCGATCAGGGTATGACCACATTGGGTCCAGCGGGTTGGAGGAAGCAGCAGGCAAAGGTCCTGTTCTATCTTGACCGGATCACTTTGTTGAGTCCAACCGAAACGTCGACTCAAACGTTTGACATGCGTATCCACAACCATCCCGGGAATACCAAAAATATTGCCCAGCACAACATTGGCCGTTTTACGACCAACTCCGGGCAGGGCAACCAGGTCTGTCAGTTGAGCCGGGACTTTTCCGGCATGTTTCGTTTGCACAACCTGCGCACAGGCAATCAGATGCTTTGCCTTGTTGCGATAAAACCCGGTCGAGCGAATCAGCTCTTCAACGTCTTCCTGACGGGCTGCGGCCATCTTTTCAGCCGTTGGCAACTGACGAAAAAGATCCTGTGTTACCAGGTTAACCCGCTTGTCTGTACACTGTGCCGAAAGAATGGTCGCAACCAGCAGTTGCCAGGCCGATCCATAGTGCAACGCGCATTTTGCCTCGGGATATATCTGTTCAAGGCGATCGAGCAGATCTTCAGCTTCACTTGTGGTCGGCATTATGGCTCACTCCAACAGCTGTTGCGGCGTCTCGGGTTATCCACCCGTTTCACAACTTATCCACAGGCGGTCCCTGTCCCCTTACGGGACACCAGTGTCCCGTGCGGTTAGTTCTGCCTTCTAATTCAGGCCCTTTTAACTGCGGGCTGCGTCTCTTCTCCTCGGCTTAACTCAGGCCAGGCCTGCGTCGAAGTGCCTTGTCCGCAGCTAAAATGTCTCAGAATTAATTGATATGACTAACCAAACGGGACACTAGCCTGCCACGGGTCTCATGCGAGATTTAGCGACCTCTGGTATTTTCAGGTATTCGCGAGTATCTGTCAGTTCAAGAGTTGTGACTATGGGCAGCTGACGCGACAGCTGACGCGCTTCGGGAGTTGCGATAACCTGACCGGCCAATGAATGAATTGGACCACGGAGGTAAATACGATCACGTGCCCAGAGAGGAAACTCGGCGGGATAATTGGCCCCCCAGCGTGGATGCTTGACCCGTTTCAGTCGGCGTCGCAACAACCATTGCCCGCCTCCCCACAGTGGAAAGCTGAAATCACCACTGACCAGAGTCGCACAGGGCAGATTGGCCCCCAGCATATCCTCAGCAAAGAGCCGAGCAATCTGCTGGCTACGAAGTGCCGGGTCAAACGCCAGCTGAACATTAAACAGGTGCAGTCGTTTATCCGCAAGGTTGAGGTCAGCACGCAAACAGTTTCCCGCACTTCCCAGCAGGCTTTCCTGAACAGCCGTTATGGGATGACAACTCAAAAAACCACAGCTGCTCCGACCACCATAGGATTGCAGACCTGTTTCCCTGGCCAGTTCTTGCAGCTGATCTGCGGACAGAAACTGCAAACAGACCAGTTCGGGTCGCTGTAACCTGATAATTTGCGCAATATCACCAGTCGCCACCCCTGGCGGACTGTTCAGCGCGTAGGTCATAACCCGCAGGATTGCCATTTTTCCTCCACAACCGGTTGGCTCATATCCGGAAAAGGCTGCTATCCATCATGCTGCTGATGATTATAGAAGGGGTCAACAGAAAGCACAATGACACAAAAAAAGCAGGGCCCGATATAAGGCCCTGCTTTGTTACGTTGGATCAGGGTTGAAATTACTGTTTTATTCTCCGGACGCTTTCAATGACAATCAGGGGTTCCGGCAAATTTTGAAACAGCATGTTCTTTCGCACCGTGCGGCTGTGGCCAATTTTATCGACCACATCCATTCCCTCAATGACCTTGCCAAAAACTGCATAACCATATTTCTGTGTGGTGGTTCCGCGATTATTGAGAAAATCATTGTCTTTCAGATTGATAAAAAACTGGCTTGTTGCACTGTCAACAACCTGGGTTCGGGCCATGGCGAGTGTTCCACGATCATTGGCCAGGCCATTGGTCGCTTCGTTTTTGATTGGTGCACCCGTTGCCTTGCGCTTCAGGTTTTGATCAAAACCTCCACCCTGAATCATAAACTTATCGATAACCCGATGAAAAATGGTACCATCAAAAAAGCCCTTATCGACATATTGCAAAAAGTTTTCAACGGTTTGCGGTGCCTTATTACGATATAACTCTATCTTGAGAGTCCCTGCCGATGTTTTCATTTCAACCAGATCGGCTCCCAGAACGGGGCTTGTTAAACCGATGGTCAATAGCAGCAACAGCAATAATCTTTTCACGATTTTCTCCTTTGGTTTTGTCCTCAAACAGATTCTGGTCGCAGGCCACGAAGCATCAGATCACCAACCGCCTGCCGAGGATCTTTATCCTGGTACAAAATCAGGTACATCTGCTCGATAATCGGGGCGTCAACCTGAAGTTTTTGCGCCAGTTGATAGGCTGAAAGGGTTGTTTTCACTCCCTCTGCAACCATCTGCATCCCTGCCATGATCTCTGCTAATGTTTTTCCCTTACCAAGCTCAATACCAACACTGCGGTTACGTGATAAATCCCCGGTACAGGTCAAAACCAGATCTCCCATCCCGCTGAGACCTGCAAAGGTTGGTGCCGCGCCACCCATGGCGATTCCCAAGCGTGTCATCTCGGCCAGTCCGCGGGTGATCAATGCGGCTCTCGAATTATAACCAAAACCAAGCCCATCCGAAACACCGGCAGCCAAAGCAATGACATTTTTCATCGCGCCACCAAGTTCAACACCTATAATGTCATCGTGGGTATAAACGCGAAAATAATCGGTTGTAAATATCTGCTGAATCTCTTCGGCAACCCTGAAATCCTCAGCAGCAGCAACCACTGCAGTCGGGATTTTTTGTGCAACTTCACGCGCAAAGGAGGGACCGGATAAAAAACCGACCTTTTTTCTTAACGACGTCGGTAAAAGATCTTCGATGACCTCGGACATCATCATAAGGCTATCATTTTCGATTCCCTTGGCCGCTGAAACCAGAAGGGTTTCCGGTTGCAGCAGAGGAGCCAGTTCCCCCAGAACCTTGCGCATCACCTGTGACGGACAAACCAGCAAAACCATTTCAGCCCCAGCAACAGCCTCATCCAGTTTTGCGGTAAAGCGCAACTCGCTGGCCAGTTTGTGCCCCGGCAGATACAGATCATTTTCATGATGGGCCTGCATCCGCTGCACCAGATCGGCTTCGTACGCCCAGAGTGTCGTCTGATGTCCTTTGTCAGCCAGCAGGTGGGCCAGAGTTGTTCCCCAGCTGCCCGCTCCAATGACGGTACATTTACAAAATTGCGTCTGTTCCATTACAACACCTTTTTTTTGCGTGCCATCCGTTTTTTGAGACGCAGAATTTTCTCTTTAAGCAGATCCTGGCGTGGATAATCTGTCATTTTGGAAAACGCCTGCAAAGCCTCTTTGAGGTGCTCTTCTTCTTCGAGCATCTCTGCCAAACGAAACCGCGCCTCCTGGGCCAGAGCAGAGTGTGGATAATTCTTCAGCACCAGTTTAAACGCCGCCCGGGCTTGTTCCGGCTGGTGATTCAACAGACGCGCATCTGCCAACCTATAACTGACCAATTCTCTCAGGTCGCTTTGTGGATAGCTGCCAAGCAAGGCTTCAAATTCGATTGCAGCCTGTGACCAGTTTTCCTGTCGAACATAACAATCGCCAATTTCGTACTGGTAGCGATCACCCTGTTCTTTGGTTTCTTCAAGCAAACGTTGATAAATCGGAATGGCCTGATCACAGTCTCCCAGCCGATACTTCGTCAGCTTTGCGGCTTTCTGTTGAGCTTGACGAACAAATTTACTCCGGGGATAGTTTTTTTCCAGGCGCAGATAAGAGAGCAGGGCGCGTTGGTCCTGGCCAAGGTCATCCTGTAAAATTCGCCCACTACGAAACAGGGCATTTTCGGCCTCGTTACTTGAATCATAATGCTCGTACAATCGCTGGTAGCGATCCAGCGCTTCGGTCAGCTTTTTCTGTTGTTCCAGACGAATACCCTGCTGCAACAACACAGCAGGGCGATGTTTCGTCCACAACAGATAACCGCCAGCCGCCAACAGACTGAGCAGAAGAAACCCGTAAATCCAGGTCGAACGACGGTTTTTATTCCTCTTCGCCCGCAGATCCTTCTGCAATGTCTTCTTCAACTTCTGCGGACTCATTTTCTGACTCTTTCTCTGCCAGCTTGGCAACTGAAACGATTCTTTCACCCGGTTCAAGAACCATCATCCTGACACCCTGAGTATTTCGTCCGATGGTGGAAATATTGCCAACCCGGGTGCGCAGAACTTTTCCTCCGTCAGTGATAAACATCAGGTCAGAATCTTCATCGACTAATTTGATATCTACAACCTGACCGTTACGTTCTGTGGTCTTGATGGTAATGATTCCCTTGCCGCCCCGGCTCTGAACCCGATATTCATCAAGAGCGGTTCGTTTACCGTAACCATTTTCGGTAATGGTCACCAGCGTTGCTGCAGTGTTGTCGTTAACAACCTGCATTCCTATGACCAGATCGCCTTTTTCCAGCGTCATCCCTTTGACTCCACGACCGACCCGGCCTATGGCCCGAACGTCATTTTCAGGGAATCGAATCGATTTGCCCCCACGTGTTGCGAGCAGGATATCCATACTTCCGTCTGTCAGCCGTGTCGAGATCAGGGAATCTCCATCATCAACATTAAGTGCGATAATTCCACCAGCCCTGGGTCGGGAGTAGGCCATCAGTTCGGTCTTTTTAACCACTCCGTTTCGAGTCGCCATAACAATATAGTTGCCTTCAGCAAACTCTTTAACCGGTAAAATTGTGGTTACCGTTTCGTTATCATCGAGTTGCAGCAGGTTGATAATTGCCTTGCCGCGCGCAGCGCGGCCGCCCTGGGGAATCTCGTGGACCTTCAACCAGTAGGCCCGGCCTCGGCTGGTAAATACCAGGATATAGGAGTGGGTCGAAGCAATAAACAAATGCTCGACAAAATCCTCTTCTTTGGGCCGCATCCCGGTTTTTCCCTTACCGCCACGTCGCTGTGCACGATAGAGGGACACGGCATTGCGCTTGATGTAGCCACTGTGAGAAACCGTAACCACCATATCCTCTTCAACAATCATATCTTCGAGGGTTAAATCAGCGGTCCGATCAATAATTTCTGTCCGGCGAGGATTGGCGAATTTATCTTTAACTTCAAGAAGTTCTGCCCGAATAATTTTCAGAATTTCTTTTTCGCTGGCAAGAATCTCCTTAAGCCGGGCAATCTGTGCCATGACGTCATTGAGTTCATTGATAATTTTGTCGCGCTCAAGCCCGGTCAGACGATGCAGACGCATATCAAGAATCGCCTGGGCCTGAATTTCGCTGAATGCGAAGCGCTCAATCAGTTTCAGTTTGGCTTCAGCCGGATTGGTTGAGGATTTGATCAGATTGATCACCTCATCAAGGTTATCAAGGGCAATCTTGAGCCCTTCGAGGATATGAGCTCGGGCTTCGGCTTTTTTCAGTTCGAAAATACAGCGCCGGGTAACAATTTCACGCCGGTGATCAATGAAATGATCAAGGGTTTCACGCAGGGTCAAGATGCGTGGCTGTCCCGCAACAATCGCCAGCATAATGATCCCGAAAGAGGATTGCATGGCGGTCATTTTATACAGCTGGTTCAGAACAACCCCGGGGACCATATCCCGTTTAAGCTCGATCACAACTCGCATGCCGTCACGGTCTGATTCATCCCGCAGGTCCGAAATCCCCTCGATCTTTTTATTTTTGACCAGATCGGCAATTTTTTCAATCAAGCGCGCCTTGTTGACCTGGTAGGGAAGCTCCGTAATGACGATTTTTTCCCGTCCGCTGCGCCGGTCTACTTCAACCAGAGCACGGGCTCTCATTTGGACGATACCGCGACCGGTACTGTAAGCCTCGCGGATTCCCTCTCGACCATTGATAAAACCAGCAGTCGGAAAGTCAGGACCCGTGATATGTCCGGTCAATTCTTCAAAATCCAACCGTGGATTATCGATAATCGCGACCAGACCATCTATGACCTCACCAAGATTGTGCGGGGGAATCTTGGTCGCCATACCAACGGCAATACCTTCTGAACCATTGACCAGCAGGTTTGGAAATTTACAGGGTAAAACCAGAGGTTCTTCCAATGAATCATCGTAGTTGGGACCAAAATCGACGGTCTCTTTGTCGATATCAGCCAACAATTCATGTGACAGCTTGTCCATGCGAATTTCGGTATAACGCATCGCTGCAGCTGAATCACCGTCGACAGATCCAAAGTTTCCCTGGCCATCGACCAATGGATGGCGCATCGAGAAATCCTGTGCCATGCGCACGATTGAATCATAAACGGCGGTATCTCCGTGCGGATGGTACTTACCGATAACATCACCAACCACGCGTGCCGATTTTTTATAGGGTTTATTGTAGTCGTTGTTCAGATCATGCATCGCAAAGAGTATTCGTCGGTGAACCGGTTTAAGCCCATCGCGAATATCGGGTAAGGCCCGCCCGACAATGACACTCATCGCGTAGTCCATATAGGATTTACGCATTTCATCTTCAATATTGACTGTAACCTTGTTCTGTTCTGTCAGCATCTATCTTCCTCCGGAAAAAGCGTCGTAAGTCAAAAATCGAAAAAGAATCAGCGATTCTTCTCTGATCTTTATCCCTTAACCTTTTTCCTGTTCTTAAACATCCAGGTTCGCAACGTTCAACGCGTTCCGCTCGATAAACTCGCGTCGCGGTTCAACCTGATCCCCCATCAGCACCGTAAATATTTCATCAGCTTCAACGGCATCCTCAATCGTCACCTGCAACAACACCCGCTTGTCCGGATCCATTGTGGTTTCCCATAATTGATCAGGATTCATTTCACCAAGACCTTTATATCTTTGGATATATTGACCTTTTTTAGCTCTGGCTAAAAAGTGCTCCAGCAATTCCTGTCGATTCTGAACTTTTATGGAATCACGTTCTTCATAGTTGATAACAATGTCTTTGCCATCCTCAATTTCTTCAACCTGTTTATAGGCCTGGATGAGCAATTTATATTCGTGGGAAGAAAGAATATCGACCGTCTGGCGATCAAGTCGAGTATGCAGATTTCCCAACGTCACCAAAATGCGATCTGGATCGCGCAAAACTTCACATTTAATCTCTGGTTGAACTTCAGACAGACTGTCAGCCAATGGCTGCAAGGATTCATGATCAGCAAATCCATTACGAATATTGCCCCGAACCATAATTTTCAATATTTCCGCAGGAACCCCACGGTTAACGACTTTGTCGAAAATATTGTTGAATTCTATGATGTTTTTCAATGTCGGGATGATCTGCTTGCCGCGGATCAGCTTTCCTGTTGCTATTTCAACGGCTGCACCCTCAATTCCTGTATCAAGCAGATATTCCAGGAGAGCGTCGTCATCTTTCAGATAAAGTTCTTTTTTCCCTTTTTTAACCTTATAAAGAGGCGGTTGAGCAATATAGAGATGACCGCGTTCAACCAGCTCGGGCATCTGGCGAAAGAAGAAGGTCAACAACAATGTCCGGATATGTGAACCATCGACATCAGCATCGGTCATAATGATAATTCGATGATAACGCAGCTTGGCAACATCAAAATCATCCTTGCCAATACCCGTTCCCATCGCAGTAATCAGGGTACGAATTTCATTGGATGTCAACAGCTTGTCAAAACGGGCTTTTTCAACGTTCAGTATTTTTCCCTTCAAAGGAAGAATTGCCTGATAACGTCTCTCACGCCCTTGTTTGGCACTTCCACCGGCAGAATCACCCTCGACCAGATAAATTTCGCACAGTGCGGGATCTTTTTCCTGACAGTCTGCCAATTTCCCTGGAAGGGATAAGCCTTCAAGAGCTCCTTTACGACGTGTCAGGTCACGGGCTTTGCGTGCCGCTTCACGAGCACGTGCCGCATCTATCCCTTTTTCCAGAATTTTTCTTGCAACCTGCGGATTTTCCTCCAAATAGGTTGCAAGCTTTTCATTCATCAGTGTTTCAACAAAACCCTTGATTTCTGAATTTCCCAATTTGGTCTTGGTTTGACCTTCGAATTGTGGATCAGGAACCTTAACCGAAATAACAGCCGCAATTCCTTCACGCAGGTCATCACCGGAAATGGCAACTTTTATATTTTTAAGGAGATTATTGGCTGTGGCATAAGTGTTCATCGTGCGAGTCAATGCCGCACGAAAACCGCTCATGTGCGTTCCACCTTCGTGGGTGTTTATGTTATTGGCGAATGAAAATATTTTTTCGTCGTAGCCATCGTTATATTGAATTGCCACTTCAATTTCTACACCTTCTTTTAAACCTTGTATAAATATAGGCTCAGGATGTAAAGCCGTTTTTGCTCTGTTTAAATATTCGACAAAAGATTTAATTCCACCTTCATAGAAAAATTCATTTACTTTTTCTGTGCGGTCGTCGTGAATAATAATTCTGACACCCGCATTTAAAAAAGCGAGTTCACGTAACCGTTGAGAAAGGGTTTCAAATGAAAATTCAGTCGTTTCAAATATTTCACCATCTGGCCAAAAAGTTATTCTGGTTCCACGTTTAACTGTTTCGCCATCTTCACGTAAATCACTATCTGGAACACCTCTTACATATTCTTGTCTATATATTTTACTGTCACGTCGTATTTCCAGTTCAAGTTTACTTGACAATGCATTAACAACTGAAACACCGACGCCATGAAGACCACCAGAAACTTTATAAGAATCACTGTCAAACTTACCACCTGCATGAAGAACGGTCATAACAACTTCAGCAGCCGTTTTCTTTTCTGTCGGGTGCATATCAACAGGTATTCCACGACCATTATCCTCAACCGTAATTGAATTATCTTCATGGATAGTAACTTTTACCTTGTCACAATATCCGGCAAGGGCCTCATCGATTGAGTTATCTACAACTTCATAAACAAGGTGGTGAAGACCTTGAGTACTTGTAGATCCTATGTACATAGCTGGTCTTTTTCTTACTGCTGCCAAACCTTCAAGAACTTTTATACTATCAGCTTTATAACTACCGCTCATTTATGCTCCTTATAAAGAAAATGAAGATATTTTTCCATCTTCTACATGAAACCAAGAAATTCTATCTGATTTACTAAATAATGTATCATCAACTGTTGTAATAAATGTCTGTCCTTTAAAATTTTCTATAATATCAAACAATAAATTTCTATTATTCTTATCAAGCTCACTAGCCATATCATCTAACAATAATACGGGTGAAAAATTATTTTCTTTTTCAAAATCTAAAATTTGTGATGATTTAAATAATAAAATAAAAGCTCTTTTTTGACCTTGAGAACCAAAACTTTTTAGTTTTCTACCTTCTAAATAAAAATCTATGTTTTCTCTATGTGAACCAACTACTGAATACCCATAATTTTTTTCTTTTTCTAAATTTTTTATTAATTCATCATAAAAAAAATTATCAATATCAATAATTTTAAAATCACTTTTTATTTCATAATTATGTTTATCTATTAAGGTATTAATTCTTTGTATATAATTATTTCTTTTACTCGTTATTATTTTTGAATATTTAACTACAAGATCATTCCATTCATCTAAATATTTATAATTTTTTGTTTTTAAAATATGATTTTTATTCGCAATAATTTTTTTATATTTTATAAGTATTTTTATATAATCTTTATCAATATAAAATATAGCCTTATCTATTAATTCTCTTCTAAGAGAAGGAGATCCATCTATTAATAAAATATCTCCAGGTTTAAATATTATAGATAATAATGACCACAAGTATTCATTTACATTTATTTTTTTATCGTTTTTTAAATATACCTTTTTATTATTTTGTATTTTTAGTTTTAATTCATTATTACAATCATTTATTTTATATTTACAATCAATTATAGTTGAATCACTTGAATGATTTACAATTTCATTTATATTTCTTGTTCGAAAACTCTTTAAATTAGAAATTAAATATATTGATTCTATATAACTTGTTTTTCCCTGCGCATTTTTACCTACTAATATATTAATATTCTTAGATGGTATAAAAATTTCATTATTTATATTTCTAAAATTATTTATATTTATTTGTTCTGTGTACATTTATAAACGCATTGGCATAATTACAGATAAAAAATTTTTATTTTTTTCTGGTTCAATCATTCCAGGAGAAATATTATCCTTTAAATGAAATTCAATAAAATCTTCATCTATTGCTTGTAAAATATCCAATATATATTTTGAATTAAATCCGATTGATATTTCATGTCCTTCATATGAAATATCAATTTCTTCTCTTGCATCACCAAAATCTGGATTTGATGATGTAAGAATCGCTTTATTTTTTTCGTAGCTTATTTTTATACCTTTAGACTTTTCACTTGAAAAAATTGATATTCTTTTCAATGCGTGAAAAAATTCTTCTTTATTTATAATAGCGGTATTACCACTTTTCTCTGGTATAACTCTCTTATAATCAGGAAAATCTGCATCTACTAATCTCATTATAAGAACTGTATTATTATCTATAACAACGAAGTTATTTTCTACTATTCCAATTTCTAAGTTATTATTATCTTTATCAATTATTTTTCTTAATTCAAAAATTCCTTTTTTAGGAAGTATTGATCCTTTTTCGAAACATGAAAAATCATCTGATATATCTATAAAATTATAAGATAATCTATGTCCATCTGTTGATATCATAGATAGTTTATTATCTTCATATTTTAAATATATACCATTTAAATTAAATTTAGTTTCATCGTTTGATATTGAAAATATTGTTTTATCTATCATATTATTCAATATACTAGATTTAATTTTAAGAAGATTTAATGATACAACTTCAGGAAATTTAGGATATTCGTCAGACGAAAGTCCAACTAAATTAAATACTGATTTTTCACATTTTATTTCAATCCAGCAATTATCTTTTGATGTGAAAATTATATCTCTGTTTGGTAGTTCTCTTATTATTTCAAATAATTTTTTTGCCGATACGGTTACTTTTCCTTCTTGGATTACTTCTGATGAAAATTTAGATCTGACACCTATCTCCAGGTCAGTTGCAGTCAATTCAATTTCATCATTCTTGGCATAAATATGTACATTGGCTAATATTGGTATGGTGTGTTTTTTTTCAATGATGCCCTGGATCTGGCCCAGCGCTTTTAGAAAAACTTCTTTTTCAATTTTAAACTGCATTTAATCCTCCCGTGCACAACATCTATATATTATTCTTTTATATTTATAAAAAATAGTAGAAGCAGTAGGTGTTGTTGATTATTGATAAAATCCATAACCAGCTGAAATCAAATATTTTTTTTTGAATATTGTCTGTTTATAGATTCCTGAATATTTCCCCGTTTTTGTTTACATTTTCAATTTGGTGATTTATCCACAGTTCAGACCATTTTCTGAACACAGGTTATGCACGCATATTATCCATAAGGCGTTCGACAGTCGTTTTTAATTGAATGTCTTCTTCCATTTTTTGTTCAATTTTTTTAATGGCATGAATAATGGTTGAATGGTCTTTTCCTCCAAAACGATTGCCTATTTCCGGAAAAGAGGATGAGGTCATTTTTCTGGAAATATACATTGCAACCTGTCTGGGTAATACCAGGGTTTTTAATCTTTTGGACGATTTGAGTTCTGCTGTTTTTATATTGAAATGATTCGCAACGATTTTTTGAATTGACTCGATTGATATTTCCCTGTTTTGCTCGATTAAAATATCTTTGAGTATATTTTTAGCCATATCCATATCTATTGGTGTTGATGTCAAACTTGCATAGGCACCAATTCTCACAAGGTATCCTTCAAGCTCTCTGACATTGCTGGTAATGGAGCTTGCGAGAAAAAAAGCAACATCTTCAGGGATATTCAGCCCGTTTTGATCTGCTTTCATTTTGAGTATGGCCAATTTGGTTTCTACATCTGGAGCTTGTATATCTGCAATTAATCCCCATTCGAAACGGGATCTCAGTCGTTCTTCAAGTCCTGGTATTTCTTTGGGAAATTTGTCAGAAGTAACTATAATCTGTTTATGTGACTCATATAGTGCATTGAATGTATGAAAAAATTCTTCCTGTGTTCTTTCTTTTCCAGCTATAAATTGAATGTCATCAATGAGCAATACATCCATTGATCTGAATTTATTTCTGAAATCTTCCATTTTTGCATATCTTAGAGAATTTATGAGTTCATTCATAAATTTTTCTGAACTATAATAAGCAATTTTTATACTATTGTTTTTGTTATGTATGTAATTTCCAATAGCATTTATAATATGGGTTTTTCCTAAACCTACACCACCATAAATAAATAATGGATTATAAGTTGTAGCTGGATTATTAGCTACTGCCATTGCAGCTGCATGTGCAAACTGATTTGATGGTCCTGATACAAAGCTTTCAAACGTATATTTACTATTTAATGTATTATTAGTTATTACTTTTTTTTCTTCTACTTCTTCTTCAATATATATATTTTTAATTTCGTTTTTTACTTTTATATTTGATATTTTTATATTAACTGATATTTTTTTTGTAGATATCTTATTTATTATTTCTTCAATTCTAGATTTGTAATTGTCTTTGATCCAGTCTGAAAAAAATTTATTTGGGACTAATAAGTTGATTATATTTCCTTCTATTGATTCAAATTGTATAGGGTTTATCCATGTATTAAAATTATGGTTATTCAACTCTTCTTTAAGTTGAATTATAACCTTATCCCAAAGTGACACGGCCATACTTTATATCCTTATAATCAACAATTTATTCACAGCTGTTGATATGTAAAAAAAAGGGGGTTTTCTACTTTGCTGGAAGCCTGCCACAGGCTAGCAAAGCAGTCGTTTTTTTGCAAGGGTGTCCAGACAATGCCAGTTCGTCCTGGAATAATTTTTTTACTGCTTTTTTCTTGACAGCCGGTCTTTGCCTGTGTTTAAAGAGACAGTTCGTCATAACTGTCTAAAAAGGAATAATAAAGATGTCAAAACGTACTTATCAACCAAGCAGAATCAAGCGTAAGCGTACCCACGGTTTTCGGAAAAGAATGCAGACCAAAAATGGACGTCACGTAATCAATCGTCGTCGTTCTCGTGGTCGTCGTACATTGAGCGCCGTTACACCGCAAAAGTAAGTTGCATTTTAAATAAGAGATGCATTTTTACTTTCCGCCTGACGCGCGCTTGCGGAAGCGATATGAATTCAATACCGTGTACAAAATGGGGTGTAAATTTAATACACCCCATTTTGTGCTTTTGCTCAAGACCAGTTCGTTACCTGAAAGCCGACTCGGTATAACGGTAAGTCGTAAAGTTGGGAACGCGGTTGTACGTAATAGATTGAAAAGAATAATACGTGAATTCTTTCGCATCAACAGAGCTTGTTTTAAAAACTCGACAGATATATCTATTATTGCCAAGCGTGGAGCTGGCCAAATGAGCACCGCAAAAGTATGGAATGAGCTCGAAATTTTTTTTTCCAGGTTATTCTAGTGTTTGCAAAAAAATTATTTATATTTCTAATAAATATTTATCGGTATTTAATATCACCATTATTTCCGCCATCTTGTCGTTTTTATCCCTGTTGTTCAGCTTATGCTCGTCAGTCTATTGATATTCATGGACCTTGGCGCGGTATTTTTTTGACAGTTCGTCGTTTATTAAAATGTCACCCATTTCATCCTGGAGGCTTGGATCCTGTTCCTCCTAGGGATAATCAGGTTTAATTCTATGGAAAATCGTCGTTTTATATTGGCTATCGCACTGATCCTTTTTGTCTGGTCAGGTTTCAATCTTTTATATCCTAATTCTAAAAAAGATCAGAATAAGGAAAAGGTTGTCAGTGAAAAAGTAGAAAAACAAAGTGTTGAGAAAAAATCGCTACCAGCATCGGTACCAGCACCTGTCATACTTAAAACAAATAACGATAGTAATTCTGATAACAAGATTATAAAAATAAAATCCGACTTATTCGATCTAAAATTTACGACAAACGGAGCACGTTTAATAGGTGCTCAACTTAATAAATATAAAGTTTCAAATACTCCTGATTCTGATCTTGTAAAGCTTATCAATGTAGATTCTCCAGATTTTGGTTCTTATGCTCTATATGGTGGTAATGGTTTATACATTCCCGGAAATATTTCTTACAATTTGATGTCTGATAATGATGAGATACTTTTATCCAAGGATAAAAAAACATCAGTATCTTTCTATGCAACAACTAAAGATAATTTACAAATAATAAAAACGTTTATTTTTTATCCGGATAAATATTATTTCGACGTTAATATTAAAATAGAAAACCTATCTACTTCTCCTCAAAAGGGAAGCATAAATTTAGCTATTGTTGATAAGTGGAATGATTCTATAAAAGGTGGACGTTATAATTTTGTTGGTGCTGTAAGTTTTGATGGAAACGACTTATTTGAAGATGAACCCAAAAAGCTGAAAGAAGAAAGTAAAAATTATGGCAGCAATATTCTTTGGACTTCTTTCACAACTAAATATTTTGTTAATATTTTAAAACCTTTTGAAGGTTCTATTAAAAACGTTCACGTTTCTTATGAAAATAATTCTATTGTAAATACGGTAACATCACCAGTGGTTCTTTTGGACAGCAAAGACTCACAAACGTTCAAATACACAGGTTTCATTGGTCCAAGGGATTATGATTTATTGAAGGAGCCTGGTTACTCCTTTGAGCGTATAATTGATCTGGGTTTTTTCGGAATTATTGCTAAACCCTTGATGACCGGGCTTAAGTTTTTCTACGGTTTTTTGGGTAATTATGGGTTTGCGATTGTCCTTTTAACTGTATGTATCAAATTACTCTTCTGGCCTTTAACTCAAAAAAGTTACAGCTCCATGAAGAATATGCAGAAACTGCAGCCGCAAATGCAAAAACTTAGAGCCAAGTATGGCAAGGACAAGCAAAAGCTTAACCAGGAAATGATGGCCCTCTATAAGGAAAACAGTGTTAATCCTTTTGGGGGTTGCCTCCCTATGCTGATTCAGATCCCGGTGTTTTTTGCTCTTTATCGTGTTCTTCTTGAATCTATCGAACTCAGGCATGCCCCCTTTATGCTGTGGATTACAGATTTATCTGCGGCAGATACTCTAATCAGCGATGCTTTTCATCTTAGCTTTACTCTGGGTCCCTTACCGTTAATTATGGGATTTACGATGTTTTTACAACAAAAGATGACACCAACCAATATGGATCCAACCCAGGCTAAAATAATGATGTTTATGCCTGTCTTCTTTACCTTCATCTTTTTGAATTTTCCTTCTGGTTTGGTTATCTACTGGTTGATCAATAACCTGCTGACAATTGCGCAGCAGTATATGATCAATCGCAAACCAGCCTGATTTGATGTGAATTCGCAGGATATTATAATTGCTCCAGCCACCCCACCTGGTGAAGGTGGGGTGGCTATTATCAGACTGTCCGGCAAAGGTTGTCTTGATCTTGCCCTGGATTACTTTCGTGCCAGCGGTTCCCAAACGTCTCCCAATTCACATGTTTTTTATCATGGATTTATCTTCGACGACAGCGGTTCAGATGTCGATGAGATCATGTTCGTCTATATGGCGTCTCCACGGAGCTTTACCGCTGAAGATGTTGTTGAAATCCATTGTCACGGTGGTCATCAAACAGTCAGCAAAATCTTGCAAATTTTTATTTCAGCAGGGGCCCGTCTCGCTCAACCAGGAGAATTCAGTTATCGGGCTTTTTTGAATGGTCGCCTTGACCTTTCGCAGGCTGAAGCAATTGCGGATCTTATCCATGCTCGTTCTGATAAGGCACGGACTCTGGCTCTTTCTCAGCTTGAGGGCAGACTTTCTCAGTCTTTATATAAATTAAAAGAGCAACTAAAAGATATTCTGGCTCTTATTGAGGCCTGGCTGGATTTTCCGGAAGAGGAATTACCCCAGGAAAATATCATTCAAATTCGCCAGCAGGTAGAGTCTTCTATTGTACAACTTCAGGAAATGGTGAGCAGTTACAATACAGGTCGTTTCTACACCGAAGGTGTTTCTTTACTTATTCTGGGTAAACCAAATGTAGGCAAAAGCTCTTTGATGAATTCTCTGCTTGGTGAAGAAAGGGCTATTGTTACTGAAATAGAAGGAACAACACGGGATTTTCTTGAAGAAGGCCTGGTTATAAATGGCTTGCCTGTTCGTCTGATTGACTCAGCCGGGGTAAGGGATACTCTTGACCCGATTGAAAAGGAAGGCGTTAATCGGACCCTGGGTAAAATTAAATCCTCTGACCTTATCCTTTTATTGTTTGATGGATCCCAGGGATTTTCCAGTGAAGATAAGGCGGCCCTGGATCGTTGTGTCCATACAAATTTTTTGGTTTTGCTGACCAAGGCTGACTTGCCCCAACGCTGCATTCTCCCTGACTTGCCTTTTGAGCCTCTGGCTATTTCCACCAAGACAGGGCAGGGGCTTGACCTGCTTCGCAAGTCCATTCATGGTGCGTTGATCGAAGCTGACATACAACAAGAAGATTCAATTTTTATCACCAACCAGCGTCACCAGCAGGCGGCCATATCAACAACGATCAGCCTGAGACGATTTCTTGATGCGCTGGACCAATCTTTTTCTCTGGAGTTTTTAGCTGTTGATATCAGGGAAGCTCTAAACTCATTAGGTCAGATCACTGGCGAGACAACGAATGATGATATCCTTGAATCAATATTCAGCCGTTTTTGCATAGGCAAGTAATTTGTTCCACGTGGAACATCTAAGGACAAAGAGATGTTGACAGGTTATGGAAAAGAATATCAGGTCATCGTTGTTGGAGCGGGTCACGCTGGTTGTGAAGCTGCTCTGGCTGCAGCACGTATCGGTTGTTCGACTCTCCTGCTGACGATGGGCCTGGATGTTGTTGCTATGATGTCGTGCAATCCTGCCATTGGTGGATCGGCCAAGGGTCACCTGGTTCATGAGATTGACGCCCTTGGGGGAGAGATGGGCCTTAATATCGATGCAACAATGATCCAGTTCAGGCGGCTTAACACGCGCAAGGGACCAGCAGTCAGGGCCAGCCGTGCTCAGGCTGACAGAATGGCCTATAGTGCTCGAATGAAGCGTATTCTGGAAGCAGAGAGTGCACTTGATCTCAAGCAGGGGGCTGTTGTTTCGATTGACACTGATGAATCTGGAGTGCGTGGGGTTTATACCAAGGAGGGACTCTATTTTTCAGCTAAAAATATTGTGCTGACCACAGGAACCTTTATGCGTGGTCTGATACATGTCGGATTGAATAATTACCCCGGCGGGCGAGCCGGAGAACCTGCTTCAGAGGGATTATCTGATTGTTTGCGAGATCTTGGTTTCAAGGTTGGGCGTTTGAAAACAGGAACTCCTGCGCGCTTGAGTCAGAGAAGTATAGATTTTAGCCGACTGCAAAAGCAGGAAGGAGATAGCCAGATAAGAGGGTTTTCTTTTCTGGCGCAGAGTCTCGATCTTGAACAGGTTCCCTGTTTTATCGCCAATACCAATGAAAAAACCCATGAGATCATAAGGCAGAATCTACACCGTTCACCACTATATGCTGGGGTCATCGAAGGAGTAGGCCCCAGATATTGTCCTTCTATCGAAGATAAGGTGGTGCGATTTCCTGAAAGAACGTCACATCAGACCTTTTTGGAACCAGAGGGTCGTGAAAGCTCTGAGGTTTACCCGAGTGGCATGTCGACCTCCCTGCCGCCTGATGTGCAGCTGGCCTTTTACCGTTCAATGGAAGGGCTTGAACAGGTTGAAATAATGCGACCTGGTTATGCCATTGAGTATGATTTTGTCGAACCGATGCAGCTTAAGAAAAGTCTGGAAACAAAAGCAATTTCAGGTCTTTATCATGCGGGACAAATTAACGGAACATCCGGATATGAGGAGGCAGCAGCGCAGGGGCTGATTGCCGGAATCAATGCCGCGCGTCGCAGTCAGGAGAAACCGCCACTTGTTTTGGGGAGAGATCAGGCCTATATCGGGGTTATGATCGATGATTTGACGACCCAGACGACAAGAGAACCATACCGAATGTTTACCTCGCGTTCAGAATTCAGGCTTTTGCTCAGAGAGGATAACGCAGATCAGCGGTTGACGCCTCTGGGACGGAGTGTTGGTCTGGTTGATGATGAGCGCTGGCGAAGATATACGGAAAAACAAAAGTGGTTTAGTGATGGGGTTGAGGCTCTGGAGGGTCAGAGACTCAGTAGCAAACAAAAGGATATTCTTGCCGGTCTTGGTTTGAAAGAGATGAAGCAGGGCGCAAGTTTAAGGGATATCCTTCGCAGGCCGGAAATCAGCATTGATCAATTGGTCCCTCATGTTGATGCCCTGACAGGGGCCGATGACGAGGTTCTGGAACAGCTGGAAATAGCGATAAAATATGAGGGGTATATTCGGCGGCAACAACAGCTGGTCGAACGGATGGAGGGCCTTGAAGGTCAGGCCTTGCCGGCAGATATCAACTATCCTGAAATCAGTGGTCTGTCGCAGGAAGTTAAAGAGAGGCTGGCAGAAGTAAAACCTGAAACTCTGGGGCAGGCAAGTCGTATTCAGGGAGTGACACCTGCAGCAATTGCTGTCCTGACGGTTTATCTAAAACGATGGAAAAAACAATAAACCTTAAAGAGGGACTGACACGCCTGGGTCTTGCTCTGGATGATTCGATTCTGGAAAAAGAATTATGGTTTCTGGATGAAATGATCCGCTGGAGTGCCCGGATTAACCTTACCAGTATCCGAACCTGGCACGAGGGGATAGAAAAGCATCTGCTGGATTCTTTGGTTCTGCAGCCTCACTGTCAAGCAAAACGATTGCTAGATGTCGGATCGGGTGCCGGTCTGCCAGGGATTCCCCTGGCAATAGCAACCCCTGAAATACAGATTACGAGTGTCGAATCTGTTGGTAAGAAAATCAGTTTTCAAAAACATATTCGCAGAACACTGCAATTGAGTCATTTTTCTCCTGTGAACTGTCGTATTGAGGATCTGCCCAGAGAGGATCAGTATCCCCTGATAACGGCACGAGCATTTGCCTCCATGACCAAGATTGTTGAAATGACATTACCCCTGTTGGAGCCAGGCGGGCGGTTAATTCTGCTGCGTGGTAAAGAGGGTGAGCTTGCGGACCCCCAACTGATAGCAGAATTGCAGAAGTATAAATTAGAGGCCGAGGTGTTGCGGAATTACGCTCTTCCTTTCAGCGGAGCCCAGAGACAAATAATACAAATAGCTCGAAGTTGAAATTTGTCGGTTCTTTTTGGTCTTCAAGGCCCGTTTTGCTGCAAAATAGAGATGATTTTGTCTGGCGTGCTGTGCTAGTCTTTGGCTTCATTTTTCCAGATGAGTTCTCTTGAAGAGGGTGTGTCAGACAAAACACAAGTGATTGAGATTTGTGAGCAAGCAGACTCAAAGGGTTCATCCTATAAAAACTTGCAAGTATCGATGAAAAATCCCCGATTCAGATATTTGTAGCAAGGAGTTTTCTTATGGCGCGTATTATTACCGTTGCCAACCAGAAAGGCGGAGTCGGAAAAACGACGACCGCAATCAATCTTGCCGCGTCACTGGCTGCAGCAGAGCAACGAACCCTGTTGGTCGATATGGACCCGCAGGCCAACGCGTGCAGTGGCCTTGGAATTGATAAAACAACTGTGATTTCGACAGTCTATAACGTTTTGATTGGTGACGAGGATGTGCGCAATGTTATTGTGAACAGCGATCTGGAATATCTGCAGATTCTGCCTTCCAATACAGATTTGATTGGCGCTGAAATAGAGTTGATAGATAAGGCTGAACGTGAAGACAGGCTCAAGGAGGCGTTGGCGCCTTTGGGCGCAGATTACGAATACATTATAATCGATTGCCCGCCATCCCTGTCTTTACTGACGTTGAACGCTCTGACCGCAGCGGACTCGGTTCTGGTCCCACTGCAATGTGAATTCTACGCCATGGAAGGTCTCGGTCAGCTGATGCAGACGATTCGGCTGGTCCAGGGAGAGCTCAACCCGCAACTTGAAATAGGCGGAATTCTGCTGACGATGTTTGACGGGCGCAATAATCTATGCCGTCAGGTCAGCGAAGAAATCCGCAGTCATTTTGGGGATAAGGTCTACTCGGCGGTTGTTCCGCGGAATGTCCGACTTTCTGAGGCACCAAGTTTTGGTCAACCAGCGCTTCTTTATGATATTGCATCAACGGGAGCGCGTTCATATCTGGAATTGGCAAAAGAAATAATGGATCAGGAGGAAGTGATTCATGGCTAAGCGACCTGCTCTTGGCAAAGGGATTGGTGCCTTGCTGAATACTGCCGCCCAGGAGGGGGGCAAAAAATATTTTCAATGTCCAGTTGAAGAATTACGTCCGCACAACAATCAGCCTCGTAAACACTTCGACGGGGAAAAGCTAGCCGAGCTTGCAGCATCCATCAAGGAAAAGGGTATCATCCAGCCTCTGGTCGTCCGCCGGGTTGATGACCACTATCAGATCATTGCCGGTGAGCGTCGCTGGCGTGCGGCACAAAAAGCGGGACTGGCCAAGGTTCCGGTGGTTATCCAGGATGTGAGTGAAGACTGGGCACTGGAAATGGCGCTGATCGAGAATGTCCAGCGTGAGGACTTGAGCCCGATTGAAGAGGCTGAGGCCTACCAGTATCTGATCCAGTCTTTTGATCTGTCTCAGGAAGAGGTTGCAAAGCGGGTGGGTAAGGAAAGACCTACCGTTGCGAATTCCCTGCGCCTTTTAAAACTGCCGGACAATATCCGGCATGATCTGGTCGAGGGGCATCTCAGTATGGGACATGCGAGAGCCCTGCTTGCTCTGGGTGATGATGAAGATATGACCGAGGCGGCACAACAGGTCATAACCAAAAACCTTTCCGTGCGTGAGACCGAGAAGCTGGTCAAGAAAATTAAAGCTTTTGGCGATAAGCCAACAAAAACAGCGAAAAAAGAAATAGACCCAAATCTGGAAACCCTGGCAAATGCCCTGACGCAACGTCTGGGAGCCAAGGCCCGCGTTGTACCGAAAGGACAGGGGGGGAAAATCGAAGTCGGTTATCAGAACCTTGATGATCTTGATCGATTGCTTGAGATTTTGGGTGTTTCAGTCTGATCTGTCTTTAAAGCAAAGACGCCAGGCCGGGCCTGTTGTTTGTTGACTCAGAAAGAATAAGTGCTGCCATGAAAAAAAAGGTAACCAATATGGAAAAAGCAGATATTAAAGCCTTTCTTGGGCCAGGAAGCCAATTTGAGGGGAAACTGAGCTTTGATGAAATGGTTCGTCTGGATGGGCAGTTTATCGGCGAGATCCGCTCATCGGACACCCTGGTTATTGGTGATACCGCTGAGGTTGAGGGTGATATCCATGTTGGGACCCTGATTTTAAGCGGGAGCTTCAAGGGCAATATTGTGGCCAGCCAAAGGGTTGAATTACTGAATCCGGCCCGGGTTGAAGGCGTCATTGAAACCAGGGTTCTGAAGATCGAAGAACAGGTCATTTTCAACGGTGAGATTCGTATGGCAAATTCGGAGGAGAAAACGACCACCGATTAACCCTGCATCCGGTAAATAAATGGTCTGACCCTGCAAGCCGTAATTGAAGAATAAAACGAGGTGAAAAGGGGAAAATTGTTGACATCAACAGTGGGCATATGATAGCAATCCCCTGTTTTTGGCTCCGGCCAAAAAAATTTAGCTCCAAAACCTGTATACAGTATACCGACGAAAAACCACACTTGTTAATCGATATGAGGTGAAATAGTGATCAGTATCGACTGGACTCTGATTCTGCAATTCTTTAACTTTTTGGTCCTGTTGTTCTTTCTGAACAAGCTCCTCTATCGGCCTCTGCTTGAAATCATGGCCAAGCGCCGTGAAAAGATCTCTGCCGGACAGGAACAGGCTCGTGCTCTCGAAGCAGAAATCGAGGCAAAGATGCAGAGCTACCAGCAGCAGTTGAATGCTGCCAAGGCAGAAGCTGCGCAAGAACGCGCCGAATTACGCAAGGCAGCACAGCAACAGGAAGCTGAGATTACCGGTGAGGCACAACAAAAGGCCGCACAGCGGGTAAAGGGGATCCGTGAGCAGGTCGAGAAGGAAGCTGCCGAAGCCCGGGAAATTCTAAAAAAAGAAGCCACAGCGCTGGCCGCACAGATTGCGACGAAGGTTTTGGGTCGAAAACTGGCCTGAAAAAACAAGAAGGGATATCGATGCGCAAAACAAGAACAGTATTGCTGACCCTGAGCCTGGTGATCCTGATGGCCGCAATGGTTTATGCATCAGGTGGTGAAGGTCATGCTGACAGTGGAGCCCTGCTTAAGGATTTTCTTTATCGGGTCTTTAACTTTGCCATTGTCGTTGGCGTCCTGGTTTACTTTTTGGCCAAACCCTTGAAAAGGGGTTTGACTGGTCGTACGGAAGAGATTGAAAAAGCTCTGGCTGAGGCTGAACGAATCAAACAGGAAGCAGAGGCCAAGTTTGCTGAATATGATCAGAAGCTCGCAAAAGCCAATGCTGAGATTGCAGAAATCAGCACAGCGATCAAGAAGGAAGGCGAGCTGGAGAAAGAAAGAATTATTGCCAGTGCTCGTGAGATGGCGGTCAAGATTGAAGAGGATGCCGAAAAGGCCGCAGCCCTGGAAATTGCCAAGGCTCGCAGAGAACTTCAGATTGAAGCCGTTCGCCTTGCTGTCGACCTGTCAGAGGACCTGCTGAAGAAGAACTTTACCAGCGAAGATGATACCCGTCTGATCGACGAGTATATGCAGAAGGTGGGAGAGTTACATTGAGTAACAGTGCTATTGCCATTCGATATGCCAAGGCTTTACTTGCGATCGGTAAAGAAAATGATCGGGTTGAGCCCTATGCTGATGAGTTGTCCTCGCTGGTAGAGGTTATGCGTGCTGAGGACTTGCTGCGCCTGCTTCTGGATAGTCCGACCTTTCCGGTAGAAAAAAAGAGCGCAATCATGAGCGATGTCGCAGCTGCGATGAAATTGAGCGATGGAATGAAGACCTTTCTCGGTTTACTGGTTGAAAAGGGTCGTATCGCACAGTTGCCGCAGATTTATGAAAATTACCGACGTTTCGCGGATGATCTTTCAGGGATTGTTCGGGCAACGCTAACTTCGGCCCATTCGCTGGATGAAAAAACGAATGAAGCGATCCGGAGCGGTCTGGAGAAACAGACCGGTAAAAAGGTCGTTCTCAACCTGGCGGTTGATCCCGAGTTGATTGGTGGAGTCAAGGCCGAAATGGGCGGAAAACTTTTTGACGGAAGCGTGAAAACCCAGCTGAAGCAGATAGCAGATACCTTAGCAAAGGGGTGATTGAATATCATGGAAATCAGAGCAGAAGAGATCAGTGCAATTATCAAAAAGCAGATCGAAGGGTTCGGTCGCGAGGTTGAGGTCAGTGAAACCGGAACTATCATCTCGGTTGGTGATGGTATCGCCAGAATTCATGGCCTTGACAAAGCGATGGCCGGTGAGCTGCTTGAGTTCCCGGGTGGAACAATGGGAATGGTTCTCAACCTTGAAGAGGACAATGTTGGAGCCGCTATTCTAGGTGACTCTGAACATATCAAGGAGGGCGACCTGGTCAAACGGACTGAGCAGATTGTGCGGGTTCCGGTTGGAGAGGCCCTGATTGGTCGGGTTGTCAACGGTATTGGTGTTCCGATTGATGGCAAAGGCGAAATCGAGACCGACAGCTACAGTCAGGTTGAACTAAAGGCACCGGGGATTGTTGCACGTAAGTCGGTTCACGAGCCGATGCAGACAGGACTCAAGGCCATTGATGCCATGGTCCCCATCGGTCGTGGCCAGCGTGAGCTGATTATCGGAGACCGTCAGACCGGCAAGACTGCGGTTGCAACGGATACCATTATCAATCAGAAGGGCCAGGACGTTATCTGTATTTACGTCGCGATTGGTCAGAAACGCTCTACGGTTGCTCAGGTCGTTGATAAGCTGCGTCAGCACGGCGCCATGGATTACACGATTGTCGTTGCAGCAACCGCTTCTGACCCGGCTCCCTTGCAGTTCATCAGCCCCTATACCGGGGTTACCATGGGTGAGTTCTTCCGCGACAGCGGCAAGCACGCCCTGATCATTTATGATGACCTTTCCAAGCAGGCCGTTGCCTATCGTCAGCTTTCTCTGTTGCTGCGTCGCCCACCAGGCCGTGAAGCTTTCCCGGGGGATGTTTTCTACCTGCACAGCCGGTTGCTTGAACGTGCCTGTAAACTGAATGACAGTCTTGGTGCCGGTAGTCTGACAGCACTGCCGATTATCGAGACTCAGGCTGGTGATGTTTCGGCCTATATTCCGACCAATGTTATCTCGATTACTGACGGTCAGATTTTCCTTGAAACAGATCTGTTTTACTCAGGTGTACGTCCGGCGATCAACGTTGGACTGTCAGTTTCACGGGTTGGAGGTTCTGCCCAGGTCAAAGCCATGAAACAGGTTGCAGGAACCCTGCGTCTGGCCCTGGCCCAGTATCGTGAGATGGCAGCCTTTGCCCAGTTCGGTTCCGATTTGGACGCAGCAACCCAAAAGCAGCTTGCTCGTGGTGAGCGTCTGGTCGAAATTCTTAAACAGGGTCAGTATCAGCCGATGCCGGTTGCCAAGCAGGTTCTGGTTATCTATGCGGCCAACAATGGTTATGTAGATGATATCCCGGCACTTTCTGTTCAACGTTACGAGAAAGAGCTCTTGAGCTTCCTCGATAGCCAGCATTCAGCGTTGATCAATGACCTGACTGAGAAAAATGCCATTGATGACGAGATTGAAGCTCGAATCAAGACGGCTCTTGAAGAATTCAATACTCAGTTCAGTGCCTGATTTAATTTGCCGACAGAAGGTTTGAACGTATGCCCAGTCTTAAGGACATAAAAAAGCGGATCGGCTCGGTTAAAAATACCCAGCAGATCACCAAGGCAATGAAGATGGTTTCGGCAGCTAAGTTGCGCCGTGCCCAGGAGGCGGCTGTTGCTGCTCGGCCCTATGCCGAAAAGTTGCAAACGGTTCTTGCCAATCTGGCTCGTCGTGAAGAGGCTGACGCTCACCCCTTGTTGGTCCAGCGCGGCAAAGGACGTGCTTTACTGGTGCTGATGACTGCAGACCGTGGTTTGTGCGGTGGCTTCAATGCCAACGTTTCAAAAGCGGCAGAACAATTCATCCGCAGCAATGAACACGGATTCGAAGCGATTGATCTGATGATTACCGGGCGAAAAGGTAACGAATTTCTCCGTAACCGTCTGGGCGAGAATATTGTCAAGGTTCATGAGAACCTCGCTGCAAATCTCAGCTACAAGACTGCCGCGTTGATTGGTCAGGAGATCGTCGCTTCATTCGAAGAAGAAAAGTATGATGCGGTGTATCTGATCTACAATGCGTTTCAAAGCGCGATCAGCCAGGTCGTAACCTTGGAGCAGCTGTTGCCAATTAAGCCTGAAGGTGATCTGGAGGAGGCAGGTTCAACAGATTACATCTATGAGCCGAATCGTCTTGAGGTGTTGTCACAGATTTTGCCGAAAATGGTCGAAGTTCAGATTTTCCGGGGTCTTCTGGAATCAAATGCTTCTGAACATGGTGCACGGATGGCGGCAATGGATAGTGCCAGTCGCAATGCCTCTGAAATGATCGGCAAACTGACCCTGCAATACAACCGTGCTCGACAGGCTGCAATCACCAAAGAGCTGATGGAAATTATTTCCGGTTCAGAGTCGATCAAATAAACAACGATAAGAAACTTAAGAGATAAAGAGTCTTTTTCCGGCAGGATGAAGGAGGAAAGGTTAACCATGAACAAAGGAAAGATCACACAGGTCATTGGTCCTGTTGTCGATGTCGAATTCGAGCCCGGCAAATTGCCGGAGATCTATCATGCGCTGAAAATAACCAACCCGGCGCTTTCCTCCGACGAGTGGAACCTGGTTGTCGAGGTTGCCCAGCATCTGGGTGAAAACACTGTCCGTGCCATTGCGATGGATTCGACCGATGGTCTGGTTCGAGGCCAGGACGTTCTTGATACCGGCAAGCAAATCATGATGCCGGTTGGTGAGAAAACTCTGGGTCGAATCATGAATGTTATCGGAGAGCCTGTTGATGAGGCAGGTCCGGTAGAAACTGAAATGCAGTGGGAAATTCATCGACCTGCTCCTGACTTTGTCAGCCAATCGACCAAAGTTGAAGCATTCGAGACCGGGATCAAGGTTGTTGATCTGCTCGCTCCTTACTCACGTGGCGGTAAAATCGGTCTGTTCGGTGGTGCCGGGGTTGGTAAAACCGTTCTGATCATGGAACTGATCAACAACGTTGCCCAGCAGCACGGTGGCTTTTCAGTTTTCGCCGGCGTTGGTGAGCGGACCCGTGAAGGAAACGATCTGTGGGAAGAAATGAAAGAGTCCGGCGTTCTGACCAAAGCCTCGCTGATTTACGGTCAGATGAACGAGCCGCCAGGAGCCCGCGCCCGGGTTGCTCTTTCGGCCTTGACTGTTGCCGAATATTTCCGTGACGAAGAGGGCCAGGACGTGCTGCTCTTTGTTGACAATATTTTCCGTTTTACTCAGGCAGGCTCCGAGGTTTCGGCCCTGCTTGGCCGGATTCCTTCTGCGGTTGGTTATCAGCCGACCCTGTCGACCGAAATGGGTGAGTTGCAAGAGCGGATTACCACGACTGACAAGGGATCAATCACCTCGGTTCAGGCCATCTATGTTCCTGCCGATGACCTGACTGACCCGGCTCCGGCCACGGCCTTTGCTCACCTTGATGCGACGACGGTTCTGTCGCGTCAGATTGCCGAGCTTGGAATCTATCCTGCGGTTGACCCTCTCGATTCAACCAGCCGGATTCTTGACCCTCAGGTTATTGGTGAAGAGCATTACAAGATTGCACGTGATGTTCAGTACATTTTGCAGCGTTATAAGGATTTGCAGGATATCATCGCCATTCTCGGTATGGACGAGTTGTCCGAGGAAGATAAGCAGATTGTGGCCCGGGCCCGTAAAATCCAGCGCTTCCTTTCTCAGCCGTTCCACGTTGCAGAAATTTTCACCGGCTCGCCTGGTAAGTATGTCGAGCTCAAGGACACGATCAAAGGTTTCAAGGAGATCATTGAAGGACTGCATGATGATCTGCCTGAGCAGGCATTCTACCTGGTTGGAACCATCGAAGAAGCAATCGAAAAAGCCAAAAGCATGGCGGCCTGATCGATTTTTGAGCGCAGATAAAGGATTGTCCTGATGGCTGAAAAGCTTACACTTGAAATGGTGACACCTTACAAGAAGGTCCTGTCTCTGGATGTTGATGAGATTACGGCTCCCGGTGCAATGGGTGAGTTGGGCCTTCTTCCTGGACACACACCGTTACTGACAACTCTCAAGATTGGCGATCTTGGCTACAAGCAGGATGGCAAAACCTTTCATGTCGCCGTTAACTGGGGCTATCTGGAGGTTGGTGACGACAAGGTGACGATTCTGGTCGATACGGCTGAAAAAGCGGATGAAATCGATTTGGAACGCGCAAAAGCCGCCTTGGGCCGTGCCGAAGAAGCACTGAAAACACTCTCGCAGGAGGATGTCGACTTTGCGGTAATGGAAGCGGCTCTGCAAAGAGCGTTGGTCAGAATCAAGGTTGCGGGCGAACGCTGATCCGTCAGTCAGTGAAGAATAGTAAAACGGGCAACTCCAAGCGGAGTTGCCCGTTTTTTTTAGAGATAACGGGATGGACTGATTCAGGAATCGAGCAATGCCTGCAAAGCAGCAAGAGATTGTTCAGCATCTTGCAGATTATGCGCCTCAAGGGTTGCAGTTGGATAAAGATTCGACTGCTGCAGTTGGGAGAAAAAAGCGTCAAAATCTATCTTCCCTGCTCCGATGGGCCGATGATCATCGCGACGACCCCGATTGTCATGAAGATGAAGGTGAGAAAGGTAGGGGCCAAGAAGATCAAACCAGCGGTCCAGGGGTGTTTTTGAAAACAGAAACCAATGGCCGATATCAAAGCAATGACGCAGTTGCGGCGAATCAATAGCATTGAGCAGATCAACCAGGGGATTAGGCTGAGTGTCGAAGATATTTTCCAGACACAAAATCAGGTCATTGTCGGCAGCCAGTTCAAGAAGAGGTGGCCAGAATTCAAGAGAGTTGTTCAGCCAGGCATCTGGAGTTCGTGCATAACGCCAGGGATCAAATCCCGGATGAAAGACAACACAAGAGGCATTGATCTGGGCTGCAAAGGAGATGGTCTGGCGAAAGCGTCGCTCGGTAATCCGCCGGATATCAAGATCGGTTGCCGCCGGGTTAAGATCAAGAAAGGGTGCATGAATACTGGACCTCAACCTTGATGCAGCAAGATCTTGTTTGAGGGCAGCTATAGAGGCAGCCTCCAGTTGATCGAGATCGCGGGATTGTAATGCCAGTTCAGGTTGCCACCCTTTTTTGATGAAAGTGGCGAGTCGGGCAGGCAATTGCTCAACGGGTAAGTGAATGAAAATATCAGAGAGCAGAATGGCCTCCTGAAGCAACGAGATCGAGATCTTTTATAGCACTACGTTCACCCAGGGTAATCAGGGTATCCCCTGATTCGATCAGGGTGTCAGACCCTGGGTTGAACAGGATTTTTTGTCCATCCTTGCGAATGCCAACGATGATGATACCGTGATTTTTTCGAATATCAGATGAGAGCAGAGTGGTCCCGGCCAGCTGCGAATCTGGAGCAATTCGAATTTCTTCAAGCTGCAACTCAAGATCCTGACCACCGGTTGCGATCTCGATAAAATCAACCACCGTTGGACGAAGCATGGCATGCGCCATCCGGGAAGCACCAATTGTATAGGGTGAGACGACCTTATTCGCGCCGGCACGAATCAGTTTAATTTCAGAACCCTCTTCACTGGCTCGGGCAAGAATAAAAAGGTCAGGGTTCAGCCCGCGAGCAGTCAGGGTAATATAGACGTTGGCTGAATCAGAGGTGACCGCAGTAATCAACCCTTTCGCTTGACGAATCCCGGCCTGAAGCAAGATTTCATCACGCGTTGCATCACCATGAACGTAGAGAAGTTCCGCTTCGTCGAGTTGGCGACAAATCTCGGCATCTTCCTCAACGATGATAAATGGGGCTGGACGAGCCGTAAATTCGCGGCAGATTAGCTTGCCGATGCGGCCATAACCGCAAACAATGTAGTGCCCGCTAAGAGAACTGATCTTCTTTTCCAATTTTTTTCTCCCCAGAATTGTACGCAACTGACCTTCGACCATGAACTGAAACAAGGTGCCCAGGGTATAAGCCAGACTACTGGCGCCAAAGATGATGAGCAAAATAGTAAAAACTTTGCCCTGGTAGGAGAGTTCGTGGATTTCTCTGAAACCGACGGTGGCAACAGTAATGATCGTCATGTAAAGCGATTCGAACAACGACCAGTTCTCGATCAGCGAGTAACCGATTGTTCCACCACAGACGACAAAGGTCAGGGTTAAGAGTGAAAAGCGAAATTTTCGTACAGGATCCATAAATCCAGCCTTAGTAAAGAAACGTCAATATAGCGGCAGCCACCTGAAAAGACAATCAAAAGCAGAGGTTCAAAAGGCTCCTGGAGTGAAGATTAAAAAAGGATTGACATGCGCTGTATACTGTATACAATCTTCCACAAATGTCATAAACGGGGAGAATTGCTTTGAAAAGTAAAATTATCGAACGGCATCAGACGTTGAGAGAAAAAATTCTTGAGACGATTCGCGAAGCCATTCTTAAGGGGACCCTGAAACCGGGAGAAAAGGTTGCAGAACCGGAACTGGCAGAACGTTTTGGGATTAGTCGTACACCGATTCGTGAAGCTTTTCGGCAGCTTGAATCTGAAGGATATCTGACCGTTATTCCGCGCAAGGGCGCAGTGGTTGCCGCCCTTTCCGAGCAGGATGTTCAGGAATTCTATGCGATCAAAAGTATTCTTGAAGGCTATGCTGCCGAACTGGCGGCAGAAAAACTGACGGCAAAAGATATTGAAAAGTTGCAGACGATCAACGAAAAACTCAAGACACTGGCCGCCGAAGGTGATGTAAAGGCCTTTTTCCGTGTTCATAACGAGTTTCATGATCTGTTTGTGCGTGCCGCCGGAAATCAAAAACTGGCAGAGTTGATCACTCATCTGGGCATGAAGTTTAATCGCCTGAGAATGGCTTCCCTTTCGGTTCATGGCCGGATGGATATTTCGGTAGCAGAACACGAACGTTTAATCGAAGCCTTTAAAAATCAGGATGGAGGTCAGGCTGAAAATCTGGTAAAAAAGACCGCAGCAATTGGTGGTCATGTTTTACTCGAAAGTATGACCGAAGCAGAAGGTGGGCATGGCCGGGAATCGATTCTCAGCCAGCGCATTGATGTCTAGAAAAGTCTCTGGAAGGAGTCACAGATGAAAAGATTATTTTTGAGCCTGGTGCTGTCATTGGCCTTTGTCCCCGCCGTCTTTGCGGGTAACTTTTCAATTGATCTCAATCAGCACAGCACACAAGTTGAATATGTTCAGCAGCTCGATACCCAGAATTATGGCGATACCTTCGCAAAGGTTCGCTACCTCTATAATGACGACAGCAGCACAAACCTGTTTGGTGCTGCGGCCGGGGTTACGGGAACACCGGGTAACGCCGCCGGGTTGAAGCTGGGCCTTGATGTCGCGGTCAATGGTGGACAAACCAAAAACGACCAAAAGTTACTGGCTGTTGGTCTGGGTTTTATGGCCGAGTATACGCCACCAGCATTGCAGGGGGTCGGCTTTGCCGGGCATCTGGTATATTCTCCGGAAATATTCACCTTTATGGATGGCAAAGACTATCTCGATTGGGGCTGTGGTGTCAGCTACAAGGTGTTGCCGAATGCCAAGGTGACACTGGCCTACCAGAATATTCAGGCAGATATTAAAAACCGGGGCAATCGGGATCTTGACAATACAGTCCGTTTTGGAATCAGCCTCGATTTCTAAATCTACTTTTTCAAGCTTTCAGCCCCCCGGCATATGGTTGTCGGGGGGCTTTTATTTTTTCAGATAAGAGAGAGATTCAGCAGTAGAAGAGGGCTCTAGATGAAAGTCTGCAAGCCACTGAGTGGTATCACAACAATTTCCTGCGAGTAACATCTGCAACTGATCACTGGTCAAGGGAAATATCGGCAGATGCTGTAATATCGCAACAATGGGTTGCATCAGCAGAAGGGGTTGATGAACCTTGCGTACCTTTGACTTGCCCAGCGCAGCACCGATAAGATCAAGCAACTGGTTGTAACTCAATTGATCTTTCCCGCCACAAAAATAGGTTTTTTCAATCGTTTCAGACTGTTCCAGCGCCAGGGAAAAACTGTGGGCAATCTGTTCTACAGGAACAGGCTGCAGCAGGTATTCACCATCACCGATCACCGGAACCACGGGCAGACGGCGAATCAGGTTGGCAATAAGGTTGATAAATTGATCTTCTGGGCCATAAATCAGCGAGGGGCGAAAAATTGTCCACTCAAGACCACTTTTACGCACAGCCTGCTCGGCGTGCCATTTGCTCTGGTGGTAGGCCGAGCGGGCCTGTTCATCTGTCCCATTGGCACTCATGTGTAAAAATCGCTTTACCCCAGCCTGACGGGTTGCCTCCAAAATGATTGTCGTCGCCTGCTGGTGCAAGCGCTCAAAGGTGATCTGACGTGTCGGGAACTGGCGGATAATTCCCACCAGATGAATGGCCGCATCGACTTTGCTGATCGGAGCCGTCAGTTCTTCCAGCGAAAACAAATCTGCACAAACAGGATGGACCCGAGGTGAAGAGATAAGGTGCTTTTCTGAACCAGGTCGTACCAGGCAGTAGAGTTGATGACCTTTTTGCTCCAGTTCCCGGCACAGAGCCCGCCCGACAAAACCACTGGCACCCGTTATAAAAAGATCCATAAAATCCTCCTGACAGGAATATTTAACGACCTTGGCTCCTTTTAGCAACTTTAACAGGATATTGGCAGATGTATACGCGACCAATTACCATATATTGTATTCCGTATACGCTATATAATAAATTTACCTTGACTCCAAGTTGTGGCTGCCGGTATACAAACGCTGTTATGTCAATTTTGCAGCAGGACAGATGAGCAGTCCTGCTGTCATAAATACCCTTATATGCAAGCCTGCCCCGATTCAATCTACTCAAGGATATTGTTTATTTTTGAAGTCAAGAAAGGAGGAGCTGTGATGGCACATGAAGAAAAACAGATGCAGGATGGGGTGATCCCGGAAGAAATCCTGCAACGCTGGGAGACTCGAGGAGTCAGTCGGCGAGATTTTATGAAATTCTGTTCGGTGATGACGGCAACCCTGGCCCTGCCTGTCACCATGATGGGTAAAATCGCCGAAGCCGTTGAAGGCGATAATCGGCCTCCGGTTATCTGGATGGAGTTTCAGGGGTGTACCGGTGATTCAGAGGCCTTCCTGCGTGCCAATCAGCCGACAGCGACCGAGTTGATCCTCGATTATCTGTCGATTGACTATCATGAAACCATCATGGCGGCTGCCGGACATCAGGCCGAAGCGGCCAAGCGACAGACGATGGAAAAGTACAAAGGCAAGTATATCGCCATTGTCGAAGGAGCGATCCCGGCAGCAGAGGATGGCGTCTATTGTACTGTCGCGGGTAATTCGGCATTGAACATTGCGCGTGAAGTTTGTGGCAATGCTGCGGCAACCATTGCCGTGGGTTCCTGCGCTTCATTTGGCGGTGTTCCTGCGGCAGCACCCAATCCGACCGGTGCGATTTCGGTTTCAGAAGCTGTGCCCGGTGCAACGGTCATGAATCTGCCAGGTTGTCCACTCAACGCAACCAATCTGACGGCGGCAATCGTCCATTTTCTGACTTTTGGCAGATTACCGGCAACCGACAGTTTGGGGCGCCCCAAGTTTGCCTATGGCAAACGGATTCATGATAACTGCGAACGCCGTGCCCACTTTGATGCCGGGCAGTATGCTGAAGCCTTCGGTGATGCCGGGCATCGCCAGGGTTGGTGTCTCTACAAGCTGGGCTGTAAAGGGCCCGAAACATTCCACAATTGTCCGACTGTTCGTTACAACGAAGGAACCAGTTGGCCTGTTCAGTCGGGTCACGGGTGTATCGGCTGTAGCGAGCCTCAGTTCTGGGATACCATGAGTCCCTTCTACAAGCGTTTACCGAATGTTCCCGGGTTCGGAGTTGAGGCAACCGCAGACAAGATTGGTCTTGGTATCGCAGCGGCAACGGCGGTCGCCTTTGGAGCACACGGTGTTGCCAGTGCCCTGCGCAAGGGTGATGACATGGAATCTGATCAGGTAAGTAAGGAGGACTAGAACAATGGCGAAGAAGATAGCAGTCGACCCCATTACCCGCATCGAAGGACACTTGCGGATTGAGGCGCAGATCGAAGGGGGGCGCATTCAGAACGCCTGGAGTTCTTCGACCGCCTTTCGTGGCATAGAAACCATCTTGAAAGGGCGTGATCCGCGAGATGCGCATCATTTCACCCAGCGTTTCTGCGGTGTTTGTACTACCGTTCACTCCATGGCCAGTATCCGTGCGGTTGAGGATGCGCTCAAGATTCAGATTCCGGATAATGCCCGCCTGATCCGTAACCTGATTATGGGTATCCAGAACGTTCAGGATCACGTGATCCATTTTTATCATCTGCATGCGCTCGACTGGGTTGATATCGTCAGTGCGCTGTCGGCTGATCCGAAAAAGACGGCCCAGCTGGCCCAGTCGGTTTCAGACTGGCCAATGAGCAGCGTCAAGTACTTTAAAGGGATTCAGGATCGGGTTAAAGCCTTTGTCGGAACCGGGCGTCTCGGACCTTTTGCCAATGCTTACTGGGGCCATAGTGCCTACAAGTTGCCGGCTGAAGCCAATCTGATGGCGGTGGCCCATTATCTCGAAGCGCTCGAGTGGCAGAAGGACGTCATCAAGATCCATGCGATTCTCGGTTCGAAAAATCCGCATCCGCAAACCTTCCTGGTTGGCGGGATGGCGATTCCGGTCGATCCTGACAGCCAGAATGCGCTCAATGCTGACAAGATTGCCCTGATTGGCAAGTTGTTGAAAAAAGCCCGCCGGTTTGTCGAGCAGGTCTATATTCCTGATCTGCTGGCAGTTGCTTCTTTTTACAAGGATTGGGCTGGGATTGGCGCAGGGGTTGGTAACTATCTGTCCTACGGTGATTTCCCGATGGACAACAGTGGTGGAACCGACAACCTCTATTTCCAGCGCGGCGTGATCATGGGCAAGGACCTGGCCAATGTGCTGGAGATGGATGAAAAGAAGATCACCGAGTCGGTGACCAACTCCTGGTACAGTTATACTGGTGGTGATGATAAAGGGAAACATCCCTACGATGGTGAAACAACCCCCAACTATACCGGACCCAAACCGCCCTACGAGTTCCTCGATACCGACAGCAAATATTCGTGGGTCAAGTCTCCGCGCTATATGGACCAACCGATGGAAGTCGGTCCGTTGGCCCGGGTGCTGGTGGCTTATGCCAGCGGGAACCAGGATGCCAAGGCGATTGTCGGCCATGTTCTGAAAACTCTCGGTGTCGGCCCGGCAGCCCTTTTCTCAACTCTTGGTCGAACTGCCGCACGGGGCATTGATTGTTTGATGTTGGCGCAAAAAACCGAACGTTGGCTGAATCAGCTGAAAGACAACATGGGTCGCGGTATTCTTGAGGTCCACAACGCTGAAAAATGGGATCCCTCAACCTGGCCGAAAGAAGCCCAGGGTTTTGGTTACCATGAAGCCCCACGCGGTGCTCTCGGCCACTGGATTCGCATTGAAAATGGAGCCATTGCCAATTATCAGGCGGTCGTTCCCTCAACCTGGAATGCCGGACCGCGGGATGCCGCAGGTCAGCTGGGTCCCTATGAGGCGGCCCTGATCGGTACGCCAATTGCCAACGAGGAGCAACCGCTCGAAATATTGCGGACCATCCACTCCTTTGACCCCTGTCTGGCCTGTGCCGTTCATCTGTTTGATGGACGGGGGAATGAAATTATCAAGGTCAAGGCACTCTAGCTCAGGGAGGATCGATCCATGTTGCAGATACGTTATGTCTGGGAATGGCCGGTACGCCTGACCCACTGGTTCAATGTTATATCGATCATTGTTTTATCGGTTACCGGATATTACATCGGCAATCCGAGCCTGTCAGTGCCGCAGACCGAATCCTTTGTCATGGGCTGGATGCGGGTGGTGCATTATGGTTTTGCCTATCTGTTTACCGTTTCGGTGATCGTTCGAGTTCTCTGGATGTTTTGCGGAAACAAACATGCAAGCTGGAGGGCCTTTTTACCCTGGGCGTCAAGAGAGGGCTGGGGGCATATCATCGGAACCTTCACCTACTACACCTTTTTGCGTAAAAAACCGCCTTATGTGGTGGGGCACAATGCTTTGGCAGCCATGGCCTATTCACTTGTTTTTGTTCTTTTTGCAGTACAGGTTGTCAGCGGTTTTGCCCTTTACGGCCAGTATGATCCCAATGGCCTCTGGGCCAGCCTGACCGCGCCCTTTTTAAGTGTCTTTGGTAACCAGGCCCTGCGCCTGACCCACCATATGATTATGTGGCTGGTCATCGGTTTTGCAATTCATCATGTTTACAGCGCCTGGCTGATGGACGTAAAAGAGAAAAACGGAACCTTAAGCTCGATTTTTGGCGGTTACAAATTTATTGACCCGAAGGATCTTTGATGGGAATTCTGGTTCTTGGATTAGGTAACCTGATCATGAGCGACGATGGTCTTGGCAGTCGCGTTATCAGTGAGTTGGAGCGACGTTTTGTTCCGGGAGCTCAGGTTCAATTGCTTGATGGCGGAACCCTGGGGCTTGATCTGTTGCCTCGCCTGGAAGGGATAGATCGTCTGTTGATTGTTGATGCCTTGCAGATGGGTGCAGACCCGGGAACGCTTTTTCGTCTGGAAGGAGAAGAGGTGCCCCGCGCATTTGCCAACAAACTGTCGGTTCACCAGATGGGATTGCAAGACCTTCTGGCGGTGGCTGAGCTCCAAGGGAATCTGCCCTCCGAGCTGGTTGTTATCGGAGCGCAGTCAGGCCTGATTGAAATGGGGATGGAGCTTTCCCCGCCGGTTGACAGTGCGTTGGACAAAGTCGTTGATGCAGTGCGGAATCAGCTGGAAGAATGGGGGCAACCCTTCAGGGATCTTGATCCCAGCGGATAAAAAAAAATTTTGTTATCTGGATTGGGCCATCACATAAGATGGCCCATATTTTTTTAGCAAGCGGTTGAAAAACTGTCTGCCTTGTACTCGCGGCCTCGAAAACGTTTTTCAACACCCTGTTAGGGAACAAAATTATGTGGCGATGCCAGGTTTTCCTTTGTTTGATGTTGGCAGTTCTGAGTATTGCTGCCTGTCACAAGGAAAGTGAAAAACTTCCGGTTCCACCACCTGGTCTGTTTGGTAACCAGACCCAAATAATGATCGGTCAACGATTGTTCAAGGCACATTGTGCAGAATGTCATGGCAGTGTTGGTGAGGGAAGAACCCAAAGAGCAGCAAGACTGATTCCGATTCCGCCTGATTTCAGAGAGCGACGTTATCGAACCCTTTTACCAGGCTACCTGTACCGACGAATCGAACAGGGCCGAAACGTGGAACCCTATCGGTCTTCCGGGTCGGTTATGCCCGCCTGGGGGCCCTACATGAATCCTGAGCAAATCTGGTCGCTGGTTGCTTTTATCCGTGATCGTTCCGGGGCAACTCAATGAGGCAGAAAAGAGAAATCTACCTGCAGAACAACCTGGAAGGTTTGCCAGCAAAGATCACCCTTTGACGGTGGTTAAATTTAATCGTGCGGTCCCTTGTCATCACCTAAAGATTACGCTATAGTCCGGCCGTTTACACGGCCGGTTTTCTTTTTATTGTCGGGCCAAAACCGGATGTTTGCTTCGGTCCGCTCTGTATTATTACCGTTTTCCTTCAGGGAGTTTTCAGATGAGTCAATTGCAGGCAGCAGATCTGGGGCTGGAAAGCGTCGGTACCCTCTACCACAACCTCGACTATGATCAGCTTTTCAAGCATGAGCAGGACCGTCAGGAAGGGGCTGTTTCTGATAATGGCACCATGATGGTTGATACCGGAAAATTTACCGGTCGCTCACCCAAGGACAAATATTTTGTTCAACAGGCACCCTCACAGGACAATATTGCCTGGGGCAAAATCAATCAGCCGGTCAGTCCCGAAGTTTTTGATGAGCTTTATGCCGACACCCTCGCCTATCTGGCGGGGAAAGACCTTTATGTGACAGATGGTTTTTGTGGATCGAATCCCGCAACCCGCAAGAGTGTCCGTTTTGTCACCGAGTTTGCCTGGCAGTCACACTTTGTCCGCAATATGTTTATCCGTCCTGAAGCTGCAGAGCTTGAGGCTTTTACATCGAACTTTACCATTTACAACGCCAGCAATTATCTCAATGAAAAATGGCAGAAACATGGTCTGAACTCCGACGTTTTCGTTGTCTTCAATATCGAGAAGAATGTCGCTATTATCGGCGGCACCTGGTATGGCGGCGAAATGAAAAAAGGGATGTTCACCATGATGAACTACTGGTTGCCTCTGGAAAATATTCTTTCCATGCACTGTAGTGCCAATGTTGGTGAAGCCGGAGATGTTGCACTCTTTTTTGGACTTTCGGGCACCGGAAAAACCACCCTGTCAACAGATCCGAAACGAAAGCTGATCGGTGATGACGAGCATGGCTGGGACGACGATGGTGTGTTCAATTTCGAGGGTGGTTGTTATGCAAAATGTATCAACCTTTCGGCAGAGAATGAGCCTGAGATCTTTGGTGCTATCAAGCGTAATGCGCTCCTCGAAAATGTGGTTGCCGATGCTCAGGGCAAAATTGATTATGATGATGGGAGTAAAACCGAGAACACCCGGGTTTCCTACCCCATTGAACATATCGCAAATCACGAGCCGAACCTTAAGGGTGGGCACCCCCAGAACGTTATCTTTTTGACCTGTGATGCCTTCGGGGTCTTGCCGCCAGTATCCAGATTGACCAAAGAGCAGGCGATGTACTACTTCCTCTCTGGTTATACGGCGAAAGTTGCCGGAACCGAACGTGGCGTCACCGAGCCTCAGGCAACATTCTCGGCCTGTTTCGGAGAGGCCTTTTTGCCATTGCATCCGACCGTTTACGGTAAGTTACTTGGCCAGAAGCTCGAAGAACATGGCGTCAATGCCTACCTTGTCAACACCGGCTGGGTTGGTGGTGGTTATGGCGTTGGCAAGCGGATGAGTATCAAGGCAACACGCGCCTGTATCAATGCTATTCTTGATGGGTCGATCAACAATGTCGAATTTGACCAGACCCAGTTTTTCCAATTGCACATTCCCAAAGAATTGCCCGGTGTTGAAGCCAATTTGCTTAATCCGCGCAATGCATGGGAAGACAAGGTCGATTTTGATGCAACGGCCAAAAAACTTGCCGGAATGTTTGTTGAGAACTTCAAGAAATATGTGATTCCTGGCGATGTTGACTTCACCAAGTATGGTCCCCAGTTGTAAACAGCGAGGATCATTTGATTTGCCAAGGCGACCGGTCATAATCGGTCGCCTTTTTTTATTGGTGCGCCCGGCAGGGCGCGTGGTGCGTAAGCACCATCCATTTAGCCGTGGTGGCTGAATGGTGACTTGGAGGTGCAAGTCCTCTGCGGACCCTGATGACGGGAACCGCTAGCCGGACGGCAAGGGTGTCCACCGCGAG
>JAJRWH010000062.1 GCA_024276935.1 Deltaproteobacteria bacterium | reverse complement strand
TTTTCACGCGCCAGTTGCAGAGCGTTGACATCGTTGACCTGTTCTCCCAATACCGGGCGCAACAATCCTTTGACCAATACGGCACTTAAAAGTTCCAACGGATGAGCGGCAACAGTCCCGCTGTATTCAATACTGACCTGCCGAAAACGACCACTGCGATATTGGGCCATGAACAGACCCATGCGCTCCAGCAGCTCAAAACAGGGGCGCAGCTGTTTCAACAGATCTGCGTTGACCGAAGGAACATTCAGGGCATTGGTGATCAGATCCTGTTGCAGAAAGTCGAGAATCTGACGGGCAATCTGCACCGCAATATTGATCTGGGCGTCTGCACTGGCGGCCCGCAAATGCGGCGTGGCGATTACCTGATCAAGCTGAAGCAATGGGTGATCGGCTGCTGGCGGCTCTTTGGCAAAAACATCAAGAGCAGCTCCGGCAACCTGCCCCGTCTGCAAGGCTTCTATCAGGGCCTCTTCGTCGATCAATCCCCCTTGGGCACAGTTGATGATACGACAACCGGGCTTGATCTGGGTGAAGAGTTCGGCGTTTAAAAAACCACGGGTTTCCTGATTTAATGGAATATGCAGCGAGATAAAATCAGACCGTTGCAGCAATTCAAGCAGCTCGACCTGTTCTCCACCCAACTGTTGAATGGCTTCTGCGGTCAGGTAGGGATCACAAACCAGCACCTGCATCTTGAGCGCCAGTGCCCGTTCGATGACCAGACGACCGATCTTGCCAGCCCCGACTACACCAAAAGTTTTACCCGACAGTTCAATCCCGAGATAATTGTCCTTCTGCCATTCTCCACGACGCAATGCCGCACATGCCTGAGGAATGTGTCGAGCCAATGCCATCAGCATACCAATGGTATGTTCTGCACTGGTGATGGCACTGCCAAACGGGGTATTCATGACGACAACCCCGTGGCGGCTGGCAGCTTCCAGGTCAACGTTGTCGGCCCCGACGCCGGCACGACCGACTACGCGCAAACATTCAGCCCGCTCAAAAACCTCGGCAGTCAAACGGGTTCCACTGCGCACCACCAGAGCATCAGCATCTGCCACCGCGTCAAGCAGTTCCTGCTCGTTCAACTCAGGTCGATAGTCAAGTCTGATTTCTTCAGCGGCACTGAAAAGGCCAAGCCCGGCCTGCGACAGTCGATCAGCAACCAGAATTTTCATCCCCTAAGCTCCCGCCAAAGCGCGAAAAAACGGTCTTTCGACCAAAGGCCGCAATTTATCAACAGTCCCCATGAGCTGTCAAGCTGACAAACGCGGGCATCCTGCCTCTTCTGCCGTTCGGCAGATACCGGCTTTCGACAAAAATCAACAGGCCCCACGCAAATATTCAACCAGAAGCCGAACCCCGACGCCGGTCCCCCCTTTTGGAATGCCGGGAGCAGACTTGTCGGCCCAGGCAGTTCCGGCGATATCCAGATGGGCCCAGGTGTAGTCACTGCTGAACTGCTTTAAAAAAGCGGCAGCAGTAATGGTCCCGGCCGCCCGGCCACCGGTGTTTTTGATATCGGCAAAATCGCCCTTGATCTGAGCATCGTACTCATCCCACAATGGCAATTGCCACAGCCGGTCACCACAGCGCTCACCCGCCTTGATCAGTTCACGGATCAACCCTTCGTGATTACCCAGAATAGCACTGGCATGGTGCCCCAAAGCCACAATACAGGCTCCGGTCAGGGTCGCCAGATCGATCACCACCCGTGGGTTGTACTGCCCCACCCAACTTAGGGCATCGGCCAGAATCAACCGGCCTTCGGCATCGGTATTGAGAACTTCAATTGTTTTGCCTGACAGTGACGTCAGAATATCCCCGGGACGGTAGGCTGTACCGGATGGCAGATTTTCAACCGCAGGAACGACCGCAACCAGATTGACCGGCAGCTTCAATTCAGCCACGGCCTGGATCGCACCCAGAACCGCCGCACCACCGGCCATATCCATCTTCATTTCATCCATCTTGTCTGCCGGCTTCAAAGAGATCCCACCCGCGTCAAACACCACTCCCTTACCCACCAGCGCCACCGGGCGCTCATCATTGGTTCCACCATGATATTCAAGCACGATCAGATAAGGATCACGCACACTGCCCTGTGCAACGCCCAGCAAGGCCCCGAATCCCTGTTGTTCAAGTTCTTTCCTGGGCAACAGGGAGCAACGCAGGTTGTGCTCTTTGGCAATTTTTTGTGCCGTTTCGGCAAGAAACAGGGGGGATTTGCGATTGCCCGGCTGATTAACCAGATCACGGGCCAGGCAGATCCCCCGACAAACTGCTGCCGCATCCCGGGTTGCTGATTCGGTCGCAGCCTTGTCACCGGTTGTCCCGATTAGCAGGGTTGCGGCCTGTAAACTGGTCACAGAGTCCTTGTCCTGTTCACGGTAGGCATCAAACTGGTATCCGGCCAGCAGCACACCTTCGGTCAAGGCGGCAATAGCCGGGACGCCACCTCCCTTACGCAGTTGCAACGGACTGGTATCGATCAAGCACCGCAGAATATGCCGTTCACAAAGATATCCGGCAATCTGGCTGCCAAGACCGCGCAAACCGGAAATATCCGCCTGTTTTTTCGAGCCCAGACCAACCAGCAACAAACGTTCACAGGAAATCTTGTCGGTGCTGTGCAACAGCAACATCTGGCCCGCCTTGCCGTTGAATTCCCGACTGCGGAATATTCTTTTCAATCGACCCTGCAACAAGGTATCGAGCTCGGTCAGCAGACCGCTTTTCAGCTGCCCCTCATAGACCGGCAACACCAGGCAGGCTGTTTTTTGCTTCAGTGGCTTACCGGTTTTAATCGAGATTTTTGTCACAGCAACCCCCGTTCACAGTAAAAAAATTCATCTCCTTAGTTTCCAACCCTTCTCAAGTAAGTCTATCGCAGATGGCACAAGCATGCCGCTTGCAGATTTTGACAAAAATGCTGAGACAGCTACAATTAGGGCTTCTCCCTCATATTTTTATGTTTGCTCAACATTTCAGGAGGTTTTTCCCATGCGCCTTTTTCTGTTTGGCAGTCTGTCTTTCTTCCTCCTTCTTCCGGCCTGTACGACAAAAACAATCTCGACCACCGGTGATCAGATCATCACCCGCATGATCGATGGCCAGGGACAAACCGGAATCAGTGGCCGGGTCATCCTCAAAGCGGATGGATCTCCTCTGGCCGGAGCTTATGTCAACATCTACCCCGACAATATCTCAAACCTGCTTGGCCCCTCACAGTTTATTTCTGCCCCGGCAGATGCCGACGGACGTTACCGCATTGAGCTCCCCCCCGGCAACTACTATGTGGTCGCACGCAAACGAAGTAGCGGTTTGGCCAATGGCCCCCTGACCACCGGGGATTACTATTCAGAACATCAACGAATCATTGCCCGAATTGCCCCAAATAAATTGACTTTGGTCGATTTGCAGATGGTCAAAATGAAAGCCCCGATGTTTTTCAAGAAGGATCTGTCCGAAACCCGAACTGACACAGGTATTCGGGGCCGGCTTCTCGATACCAATGGCAAGCCGGTCGCCGGTGGCTTTGCCATTGCCTACACCGATAACAACCTGCAACGACTGCCCGATTTTGCCTCGACCCTGACCAATCAAAAGGGTGAATTCACCCTCTATCTGCCCCATGGCGGACGCTATTATCTGGCCGCCCGCATTCATGCCTGGGACATGCCACGAACAGGTGAACTCTACGGAAAATACGGCGGAGAAACACCCACCGCGATGGATGTTGCCGACAACAGCTTTATTGAAGGAATCACCATCAGACTGGCTCCGTTTCAAGGCACTTACAAAGAGATGAAAACCCAACGACCCTTCTAGAAAACCGTGAGGAGTGAGAAGCAAGGGGTAGACTCTTGGCCTTTTCCCGTCAACACCTCCCCCTTCACTCCTCACCCCTTACGGGGTTCAGAGTTCCGAACTGGTCAGAGAATCGGTAATCGCCAATTCTTTCATCCGCAACGCCATCCGCTGACGAATCAGGGTCGGGATCTCCACATGCATACATCCGGCACAATGACAGAGTTTACAGGCCTGTATCCGTTGCAGGGCATTCGCCCCGGCACTCGGTAACCAGCGGACATTCTCCTCGGGCAGATAGTTGCGTTCCTCCCCATCGAGCAGGCTTTTAACCTCATGATGCGGATCAAAAATCCGTCCGTGCAGACTCATATCAGGCTGTAATTCGAGATGATATCCACAATGAGTGTCGGTACAGAACTGAACGACAATCTGCGGCGAAAGCTCACCGATCATCTGCAATCCCTGCCGCAGACGACCTTCAGGATTGAGCCAGACAGACTGGCCCTCGACCTCAAGTTGACCCATCCGCCGTGGATCAGGATAGGGCGGCAAACCACCCAGCCCGACAATGACCCGTCGATCATCGGTGCTGGTCCCCACATAACCGTGAACATCGACGATCAACACCGGTTCAGACCCCGGAAAATGGTCAATAAACCCGCAAAGGCCTTCCTCCTGCTTGTAACAATAGGGATGACCACCCGCATCGGTATAGGGATAAATAACGTCTATATTGCTGGGATTAAGCGGGACACCCCACCTCTTCAGCTGTTGCAGATTATGATCTGCCAGGGGTTCTCGTCCGGAAAAACCGAGATTGATGATCGCCCCACGGGCCCGCCTTTCGCGCAGAAAGTAAAGGGCCACTTCAAGCGTGTGCGGATCATAAGGACCATGGCTGACCGTCAGCAGTGGCAACTCGGGATCTGGCTGGTCGGCCTGCAACAACAAACTGCCTCCCGCCTCATCTGCCAGATAACGACTGCTGTAGCCGGGCAACAAAGAAGGACAGGCGATCCAGTCTCCGGTTTCAAGTGGTACCTCGCCAAAAACTCGCGCCAATACTCCTTCACGCCAGCTCGGAATAAATCGGATCGTCCGGTCCGGCAGTCGGTAGTAAATATGATAGCGCTGCTGATCGAGATAAACGCGAATCTTCAGTTTGATGAGCAACTGGCGGTTGTAGTTATTCTGGGTGGTATGCAGCAGGCGTTCGGTCAGCTCGACCATCCTGGTAAAGGCCTGATCAGGCAGCTCGACCAGCTCAACCCGTTTGAGTCCCCGGTAGTCTTCACCGCCAATTTCAACTTCCAGCCGGTTCAGATGGCGTTCGAAAGGCGCATCGAGATCAACTGTAAAATCGCTGACAAACAGAGGTGAGAGGGCTTTCAGAGGATGCTTTTTGACCATAGCAACAGGATAACCTGCGAACCTGGTCAGGGCAAGAGGGGCCGGTCAATCCAGAGTGGAAAGAAGTTCAGCGATGGCCTGCTTCAGGGCTGACACTCCAGCTTCCAGCTGGTCAACCCGTACCTCAATCCGCTGCGCCGGGCAGGTGTGCATATAGAGGGGGTCATAATAGTCGACCATCAGTCTTCGGGTCAGTTCTTCCCACTGCTTGCGATGCAGAAGATCGAGCAAATCGGCAACAGCCTCCTTGCCAAGCCGTTCCTTAAGGGCCAGCAGGGGAGGCTCAAAAGCCATGGTCAGATCATCGCGGGCCGGATAATCATCCAGAATCACCCGCACCCGATAATCGAGCGGAGCCTCAACCCAGAGGCTGATCTGCTCCTGCATTGCCTGGTGAAAACGGGGTGGCACCACCAGGCGGCCAATATGGCGACTTTCTCCTTCGGTCAGCAGGTATCCGGCATCACGACATTCTTCAAGCTGCTGCCAAAGCCTGGCTTCGAACAGCTTCTGGCCGGGCTGATCTCCCAGTCCCAGCCCCCCAAAGGCACTGCCGCGATGATTGGCCAGACCCTCAAGATCGATCACCGGATAATCCTCAGCCGCAAGTCGCTGCAAAAGCAACGTCTTGCCAACGCCGGTCAGGCCTCGCACCACCAGTACCCGCTTGAATTCTTCCTGTTCGAAATAATCGATCACCAGCCGCCGAAAAGCCTTGTGGCCACCTTTTAACTGGCGGGCTGGAATTCCCGCCAGATTGAGAAAGGTCGTTATCGCCAATGAGCGCTGGCCACCACGCCAGCAAAAAACCACCACCGGGGGAGAATCCGGATCACGTGCCTCTTCGACCTGCTGCAAAATATCGGGAATCCGGGGTGAGACAATTTCAATCCCGCGCCGTCGGGCATCTTTGCGTCCGGTCTGCTTGTAGAGAGTTCCGATTTCGGCCCGTTCTTCATCATCGAAAATAGGCACATTGATCGCCCCGGGAATCGTCGTTTCGGCAAATTCTGCCGGAGAACGCACATCGACAAACAGAGCACCACGGCGCCGAAGTTCAAGGGCCTGTTCCAGATCAATCACCGGTTGCAACGACAAAATCCCTTCGCAAATAATCCCCAGTGTCCCGTTTGGTTAGTTGTGTCAATTAATTCTGAGTCATTTTGACTGCGGACAAGGCGCGCCGACGCAGGCCTAGCCTGAGTTAAGCCAAGAAGGTGGAACGCAGGCCGCAGCCAAAAGGGCCAGAATTAGAAGGCAGAATTAACCGCACGGGACACTAGATGTTCTTTCCGCCCGTTCACCCGCATGGCCAGGTAGCGCTTTGTAGCACCATCACGACCACCGCGACAAGGGTATGGCGCGATCTTTTTTTTCGATCCGGGTGAAAAAGAGGTTGACCTCTTCAGACCGATCAGCTAGATTGCGTGACCGTTGCCGCGGGATGGAGCAGTCTGGTAGCTCGTCGGGCTCATAACCCGAAGGTCGGGGGTTCAAATCCCTCTCCCGCAACCAAACAAGACAAGGGAATTCGCCTTTAGCGGATTCCCTTTTTAATTTTCGCTACTTGTCGTCATTCGATCCCCTTCGGTGCAAATCTCTAATATTGTTTTATTTTCTTATTTCGCCTGTAATTTCATGTAGATTTGCACATTATCGACAGATCTGCTAGCGTGCGTTAATATTTGGCAGTGAATTGACCGTTCCCTCTTACCAGGATCAGGCCATGAACGACCGAACCTTTATTGCAGACAGCCGCTACAAACAAGCCGCCGAACTGGGCAAAGCTGATGCCCAGTACAACTATGGTCGGATGTGCGAACTGGGCGATGGCGCCCCGCGCGATGACCGCGAAGCGGCCCGCTGGTACCTGCTGGCGGCCAAACAGAACCATACCCAGGCCCAGCTGGCTCTCGGTTTTCTTTATGAACAGGGCCGCGGTGTTGAACAGAACGATGCCGAAGCTGTCAGCTGGTATCGCCGTGCAGCCGATAACGGCGACGCCGATGCCCAGTACAATCTGGGCGTCATGCTGGCCTTTGGTCAGGGAGTTGAGTCAGATTACGCTCAGGCGCTCTCCTGGTGCCGGAAAGCCGCCGAGCAGGATCATATTGAAGCCCAGTACACCCTGGGGCTGATGTACGCCAATGGCGAAGGAATTGAGCAGGATTTTGACCAGGCGGTCCACTGGTATCGCCAGGCAGCCCAGGCAGGCAATGCCGATGCCCAGTACAATCTGGGGGTCATGTATGCCTTTGGCCAGGGGGTCGAACAGGACAATACACAGGCCTTCAAATGGTGCCATATGGCCGCCGAGCAGGGACATGTCGACGCCCAGCACAACCTCGGTTTTATGTATGCGCGGGGTGAAGGTGTCGAAGCTGACCCCTACGAAGCGATCAAATGGTATCGTCTGGCAGCAGAACAGGGCGACCTGGACGCTCAGTACAACCTGGGCAGCATGTATGTCAAAGGTGAAAGTATTCCCCAGGATTATGCCGAGGCCCGCAAATGGTGGACTCTGGCTGCCGAGCAGGGCAATGCAGCCGCTCAGTACAACCTGGGTGTCATTTACGTCTTTGGTTATGGCGTTGAGAAGAACGAGTCTGAAGCTGTCAAGTGGTGGAGCAAGGCGGTTGAACAGGGCTACACCGATGCCCAGTACAATCTGGGCGGAATGTATGCTCTGGGTCGTGGTGTTCCCAAAGACTATGTCGCCGCCTATGTCTGGTTAAGCCTGCCTGCCGAGCAGGGACACGAAGATGCCAAACGGGTTCTCAAAACGATTGAGAACAAGATGACCCCCGAACAGATCAATACCGCCAAGGCCGATGCCCAGCGGGTTTGTGAGCGACTCGAAAAGAATATCGGCTGAAAAGTTCTCACAACTGAAAATAACAAAAGCCGATCCAGGACGGATCGGCTTTTTGATGAGTCTCTCTTCAAAAAACTATTCAACCCCCAAACAAAAACTGATCCATCATCCCCACCAACTTGGGAATCTCAGGCTTGGTCGCATAACCATCGGCTCCGACAGAATCACACTTGGCCGCCATCTGCTCATTGATCAGAGACGAGAAAAGCACCACGATAACATCTTTAAGGGCCGGGTCCTCTTTCACTTTACGACAGAGGGTCAGGCCATCCATTTTGGGCATTTCAATGTCGGTTATCAACAGGTTCAACCGTTCACTGATATTTCCTCCCTCTGCTTCTGCCTCTTTTTTCAGACGCAGGATCTCCTTGTAGCATGCTTCACCGTCCATGAAGCTGTGCAGATCACTATACCCCGCCCCCTTAAGAACTTTTTCGATCCCGGCCCGGATCAATGACGAATCTTCGGCCAGTAAAATCCGCATTTGCTGGCGATGTTCACCCACACTTTCGGCTTGTGGTTTTTCTTCCAGCTCAACGCTGTAATCGAGGGAGGCTTCAGGATCAAACTCGGCGATAATGTGCTCAAGATCGACAATCAGGATTTCACGACCATCGATATTGATACTGCCGGTGAAACGAGGCCGGTACTGGTCGATAAAATGCGCCATAGGCTGAACGTCGTTCCAGTTGACGCGATGGATCTGGTTGACCCCGTCGACCTTAAATCCGTTGGTCCGGCCATTGAATTCACAAACCAGCACCACTTCACGGACTTCATCATCCTGTTCTTCGACAAAACGCTGGGCCAGGTGCTTGCGCAGGTCAATAAGCGGAATAGTGCTGCCACGCAGCAACAGAGTTCCGAGCATCGATTCCTCACTATCCGGAATCGCCGTCAAGCGATGCTCGTCAAAAGGGATGATTTCTTTCAGCTTGTGTACATTGATTCCAAACGACTGGCTGCTGAGATAGAATTCAATAATTTCCATCTCATTGGTGCCGCTTTCAAGTAGGATCTCCTGCTTCTGAACGCTCCCCATAATATACTCCCATCCCCATTTTGGTTAGTTTTTATTGAGCAATTCTAACCAAGGTTCTGGAAGTTGCAACTCTAAAGGGATTTTTTCACCAGGAAGTCCTCCAGAGTGACTCACCGGGACATTGTGGGAAGGTCATCAAGAATCCTGCCTGCGCCACCAAAAATAAAACCATCTTCATCATCTTCCTGTACCTGACCACGATAGCCAAACGAAACCGCCCAGGCCTGTTCCGGAAGCGGCAACTCCTGTTTGAAGGAAATCACCTGTTCAGGATATTCACTGAATACTTTTGCGATTTGTACCGTTTCAACCACCCACTTCTCTCTATCAAGAAAAAACAGATAAACATCGAGATTTTCAATACGACGGATACTCATCATCAGATAATCACTCAGCTGAACAGAACCGGACACTTTGAGTCTGTCATTGAACGGCTGCAACTGATAGGCAATCGTAAGATCAAAGGCCTTCCATTGCCCTTTCTGGCTCACTTTTTCGTCAAGAACCAGATAACGGTCCTTCTCTATCTTATCTCCCCGATAATACGAACTGACCGACTGACATCCGCCAAGCAAAAGCAGGAGCAGAAACAGAAAAAATCTGTTTACGTTACTCCTATTATAAAAGTTGATCATATCGACACCTCGTCCCCTCTGATTTTCGCCTCAGCACTTTCAATTGTAGCTCGGAATAACTCCGGCCAACAACCTCAGTCATATCAATCAATCAGGGATGCAATCATTCTTCGCTTGGCTGTCGGGCGCAATTTCTTGATCGCAATCTCGCGGCGACTGGCACTACTGCGGTCATGTCCCGATTCCAGATAAACCAGCCGTTGCGGCGTGTGTCCACGAAAATACCTGGCCCCGATACCCGCGGCATGCTGGGCCAGACGACGTTCGATATCGGTGGTGATCCCGGTATAGAGAGAACCATCCGAACAGAGAATCATGTAGACCTGCCAGTTCATTTCAATTCTGCTCCAGGTAAACAGGTCCGGCAAGAATACCACCTGCGCCACGAAAACAACATGTGCATTCCTTATCGGGTAAAAAATCTCGCAAAATGGGGATTATTTGCTTGCTTTCAATGCCCTGCATGGATAGAGTCGGCGTCTTTTGCCAAACCCTTTCTTCGCTAAGCCAATTATTTTAAGGACCATTGATGTTCGAATTTCTCGTCAGAAAAAGTGCCAGCTGCAAAAATGATGTCCTCTCCGGCCTGACCGTGGCCCTGGCCCTGGTCCCCGAAGCAGTCGCCTTTGCTTTTGTCGCCGGTGTCGATCCCCTGGTCGGCCTCTACGCCGCCTTCATGGTCGGGCTGATCACCGCCGCCATTGGTGGTCGTCCGGGGATGATTTCCGGAGCGACCGGTGCTCTGGCGGTGGTGATGGTGACACTGGTGGCGGATCATGGCGTTGAGTACCTGTTCGCCACTGTGGTGCTGATGGGAATTATCCAGATTGGAGCCGGGGTGTTGCGTCTCGGTAAATTTATCCGCCTGATCCCTCACCCGGTAATGCTCGGCTTCGTCAATGGTCTGGCGATCATAATTTTTCTTACCCAGCTCAGCCAGTTCAAAATCGCGGATGCAAACGGAGCCCTGCAATGGATGCAGGGACCGGCTCTCTACCTGATGTTGGGGCTGGTCGTGCTGACCATGGCTATCATGTATTTTCTGCCCCGTCTGACTCTGGCTTTCCCTTCGGCCCTGGCGGCGATTCTGGTTGTTACTGCCCTGGTGTATGGTCTGAACCTTGACACCCGCACCGTCGGTGATCTTGCCTCGGTCTCCGGCGGTCTGCCGAGCTTTCACCTCCCCATGGTGGCTTTAACCTGGGAAAACCTGCTGATTATCCTGCCTTACGCGGTAATTCTGGCTGCCATCGGCCTGATCGAATCACTGATGACCCTGTCCCTGATCGATGAGATCACTGAAACCCGCGGACGGGGCAACCGCGAATGTATCGGCCAGGGGATCGCCAACGTCACCACCGGCTTTTTTGGTGGCATGGGTGGTTGCGCCATGATCGGTCAGAGTATTATCAATATCAATTCCGGCGGACGTGGTCGTCTTTCCGGCATTGCTGCCGCCCTCTTTCTCCTCAGCTTCATCGTTTTCGCTTCTGACCTGATCGAGATGATCCCGCTGGCGGCACTGGTCGGGGTGATGTTTATGGTGGTGGTCGGAACCTTTGCCTGGTCCAGTTTGCGCATCCTGCACAAGATTCCCTTAAGTGATGCCCTGGTGCTGGTACTTGTTTCAGCAGTTACGGTTTTCACCGACCTGGCAGTCGCGGTTGGAGTCGGGGTGATCGTTTCGGCACTGGTCTTTGCCTGGCAGAACGCACGGCGTATTGATTCAGAAATCTCGCTCGATGAAAACGGCGCCAAAACCTACCGTTTGAACGGCCCGCTCTTTTTCGGCTCGGTGCGCTCCTTCCACGACCAGTTCACCCCCAATGAAGACCCCAACGAGGTGGTGATCGATTTTCGTGGCTCGCGGGTCTGCGACCATTCGGGGCTGGAAGCGGTGAGCAACCTCACCGAGCGCTACTTAAGTCAAGGCAAGAAGTTGCGGCTTAAGCATCTCATTGCCGAATGTCGCACCCTGCTCGACAATGCCGGTAGCATGATTGAAGTCAATGTTATTGAGGACCCCCGCTACCGGGTGGCGGTTGACGAACTGGCGTAAAACAGATTAATTGTTCACGACCCACTGTCAATATAGTGGTAATGTCATTTAAGATAGATGAACCTGTTTTCGACCAACTTCGAGCCAAAGAGTCATGACGAACCAGAAAGAATCCAAACCAGCTCCGATTTACATGACACCCGCCTGTGCACAGCGCTTACGTGCCGAGCTGAAGGAAACGCTCTATACCTTAAGACCGGAAATGGTCCGAACTGCGGCCTGGGCCGCCAGCAACGGCGACCGCAGCGAAAATGCTGATTACCATTACGCCAAACGCAAACTGCGCCACTACGACAGTCGCATCCGTTTTCTCACCAAACGGCTCGAAGATGCGGTCATTGTCGACCCGGTAGAACAACAAAAAATTGCCGGGGACAAGGTTCTTTTCGGGGCAACCGTCACAGTTGAAAACGAACAGGGCGAAGAAAAGGTTTTCAGTATTGTCGGGGTGGACGAATATGACGCTTCACGCGGCTACGTCAGCTGGACCTCTCCCATTGGCCGGGCCCTGCTCGGCTCATCAGAAGGAGATCTGATTTCCTTTACCACCCCCGGTGGCCGTAGCGAACTTGAAATTGTTCAGGTTGAATACAAGAGCCTTGAGTAGTTACACCCTGCTGATCAACTCGTAAAATATGGGTCTACCCCTGCCTGAATATTCAACAGATCCCCCCAACGCAGCGGACCGTCTTCTCCTTCCCGGACGCATAAACCCTTCTCTGGACAGGAAGTCTATCGACTTCAAATGAGCATCACTGACGCCAAAATTGCCAGTTGTGAAAAAAAATATGGTTCAAATTGTTCGGAAACGAAAAAAATGATTGTTTTCTGACCCGAGCCAATAGTATAAAAACGGTCTGAAACAAAAGATGTTCTATTCACCCGATAAAGCCGACCTGGGCTGCTGCCAATCTGGATTTTGCATGAATCAGCGACAGCAAGAAATACTGGTTCTCGTTCAGCAACAGGGTTTCGTCACCATTGAAGATCTGGCCCAGAGCTTCAGTGTCACGCCGCAAACCATCCGCCGCGATATTAATGACCTTTGCGAACAAAAACTGCTCACGCGTTATCATGGCGGCGCCGGGCCCTCATCCAGTGTTGAAAATGTCGAGTACGCAACCCGCCAGATCATGCATCAGGAAGAAAAACACCGTATTGCCAAACTGACCGCAAGCCGGATCCCCGATCGGGCATCGATCTTTATCAATATCGGGACCACCACTGAAGAAGTGGCCAAGGCGCTGCAAAACCACACCGGTCTGCGCATCATCACCAACAATCTGAATGTTGCTGCTATTTTGCGCAGCAATCCCGGCTTTGAAATCATTATTGCCGGAGGCGTGGTCCGCCAACGTGACGGCGGCATCACCGGAGAAGCGACCATCGATTTTATTCGCCAGTTCAAGGTTGATTTCGGGATTATCGGTATCTCCAGTATCGATGCCGATGGCACCCTGCTCGATTTTGACTATCACGAGGTTCGGGTTGCCCAGGCCATTATCGAAAACTCACGTCAGGTTTTTCTGGTTGCCGATCATAGTAAATTCGATCGCTGTGCGATGGTGAGGCTTGGCAATATTTCTCAGGTCGATGCCCTGTTCACTGACCAGAAACCTCCGGCTCATATTGCTACAATACTGGCCGAAACCAATGTTGTTCTGCACACTGCAGACCCGGCCAGTCTTGAAAATCTTCATCAGGATGAACCTGTTTAGCTTTTTTCATTGAGGATTGCTGCTTCATGTCAATGGTTATTGAAAACGTTACAAAAGTGGTTGCGAACGAATGTCACCTTGACAATATTTCGCTCCAGCTTGAGCAGGGAACCTTCAATATTCTGCTCGGGCGAACCCTGTCAGGCAAAACAACCCTGATGCGTCTGATGGCCGGGCTGGACCGACCCACCCGGGGACGTATTCTGGTGAACGGTCAGGATGTTACCGGTGTTTCGGTCCGTAAACGTGACGTTGCCATGGTTTACCAGCAGTTCATCAATTATCCCTCAATGACCATTTACAAAAATATCGCCTCGCCTCTCAGATTGGCAAAAGTTGCCGAAAAAGAAATTGATCGCCGGGTGCGTGAGGTTGCCGAGATGCTGCACATCGAAGCCTTGCTCGATCGCTTGCCGGTAGAGCTTTCAGGGGGACAGCAACAGCGCACCGCTATTGCCAGGGCACTGGTGAAAGATGCCGGTTTGCTGCTGCTGGATGAGCCGCTGGTCAATCTGGATTACAAACTGCGCGAAGAGTTGCGGTCTGAAATGCGGGAAATTTTCAAACGACGCGAATCGATTGTGGTCTACGCCACGACCGAACCTCAGGAAGCCCTGGCGTTAGGCGGCAACACAGCCGTTTTGCATCAAGGGCGACTTGAACAGTTTGGCCCGACAATTGACGTTTATCAGCATCCACAATCAACGCGTATCGCCCAGGCTTTTAGTGACCCGGCAATGAACTTTGTCTCAGGACGAATCGATTCTGGCTGTCTGCAACTGAGCGATACCAGTCAGGTGCCGCTCCTGTCCCACTTCAAACACCTGAAACCGGGCGACTACCAGTTCGGAATGCGAGCCAATCATCTGCATCTGACTCGTCAGACTGAAACCGACATTCAACTTGATGCACAAATTGATCTGGCTGAAATCAGTGGGTCAGAAACCTTCTTGCATGTCGTCCACAAACAGCACCACTGGACGGTTCAGCAACAGGGAATCCACAAATATCCGATGAATGAACAGATCAAGATCTACGCAAATCAGACCCAGCTGTATGCATTTGACCTGGAAGGTCATCTGCTTGCAGCTCCTGTTGAGGATTCACCGAAAAACTGACTTAAAGGCACCATCCATGGCTCGAATAAATCTTGAACAACTGGCGCACTCATATCTTGCGAATCCGCAGAATCCAACAGATTATGCGTTACAGAAGATGGATCATGTCTGGGAGGATGGCAGTGCCTATGCCCTGCTTGGCCCCTCGGGGTGCGGCAAAACAACATTGCTGAACATTATTTCCGGCTTGCTCCAGCCTTCGGAAGGTCGAATACTTTTTGACGGCAAGGACGTGACCGCCATACCTCCACAAGAGCGTAATATTGCACAAGTTTTTCAGTTTCCGGTCATCTACGACACCATGAGCGTCTATGACAATCTGGCCTTTCCACTGCGGAACAGAAACCTGCCTGAAACTGAAATTCGTCCCCGGGTCGAAGAAGTGGCACAGATGCTTGAGCTTCAGGATGTGCTGCGCAAACGTGCCGCCAATCTTGGCGCCGATGCCAAGCAGAAGATCTCTCTGGGCCGGGGGCTGGTACGAAACGACGTTGCCGCCATTCTGTTTGACGAACCATTAACCGTTATTGATCCACACCTCAAACTGCTGCTGCGACGCAAACTCAAACAGATCCATGCCCGGTTCAAACTGACCATGGTTTATGTCACCCATGATCAGCTCGAAGCCCTGACCTTTGCCGACCAGGTCGTCGTGATGAACGAAGGACAGGTCTTGCAGATCGGTTCCCCGCAGGATCTGTTCGAAAACCCGCAGCACAGATTTGTCGGCTATTTCATCGGAAGCCCCGGCATGAACTTTCTGCCCTGCACGGTCGAGGGGAATGTGGTCAACATCGGTGACCTGCGAATTGCGCTGCCGCAGAACATCGGGGCACTGAAAGGCAAAGTCGAGCTGGGAATTCGGCCTGAATTTCTCAAACTGCATGACCAAAACCGCCCGGACACACACCGGGTCACGATTAAAGAGATTGAGAACCTTGGCAACTGCCAAATCCTGCGCGTTGATCTTGACGGTCATGCTCTCAATGTCAAGGTGCAGGAAGGCCAGCAGGTCCCCAGCCAGGAAGCATTTCTGGAGTTCCCGCCTGAATGGATCAGGATTTACGCTGACGGGAGATTGATTAAACAGATGCCGCAAGATGATCCGGACATGGAGCCTTAAGCGATGAACAAATGGGAGAATAATAAAGCCTGGTTTATGGTGATCCCGGTTTTTCTGGTTGTCGCCGTCTCAGCGATTATCCCGTTGATGACCGTGGTCAACTATTCGCTGCAAGATATTTTCGGCCCGGGACAACGTGTTTTTGTCGGACTTGAATGGTATCAGGATGCCCTTACCGACCCACGGCTGCACGCCGCGCTGAACCGCCAGCTGCTGTTCTCGACCCTGGTTTTGCTGATCGAAATCCCCCTCGGTATCCTGATTGCACTCATGATGCCCAAAAAGGGCTGGGGGGCATCTCTCAGCCTGGTACTGGTCGCCCTGCCGCTGCTGATTCCCTGGAACGTCATCGGCACCATCTGGATTATCTTCATGCGGCCGGACATCGGGCTGCTCGGTGCCGCAGTCAATGGGATGGGGATTCCCTTTGACCATACCGCATCACCTTTTGCCGCCTGGGTCACAGTCATGCTAATGGAGGTCTGGCACTGGACACCACTGGTCGTCCTGCTGGCCTATGCCGGGTTGCAGGCGATCCCCGACGCCTATTTTCAGGCGGCCAGAATCGATGGTGCTTCGGCCTGGGGAATCTTTCGCTACATTCAGCTGCCGAAACTGCGCGGCGTCCTGACCATTGCGGTCTTGCTGCGCTTTATGGACAGTTTTCTGATCTACGCCGAACCCTTCGTTTTAACCGGCGGCGGCCCCGGAAACTCAACAACTTTCCTGTCGATCTACCTGGTCAAACTGGCGGTTGGTCAGTTCGACCTGGGCCCGGCGGCGGCATTTTCAATCATCTATTTCCTGATTGTACTGCTCTTCAGCTGGCTGTTCTATCAAGCCCTGCTGAAGGTCGGAACCGGAGATAAATCATGAAATTTCAGAAAAGAACCCTTGGTCTGATTATCTACTTTATCCTGTTGATGTTGCCAATCTACTGGATGCTCAACATGTCGTTGCGCACCAATGCGGATATCCTCAGCTTCTTTTCCTTTTATCCGCAAAATCCGACCCTGGCCAACTACATCAAAATTTTTACCGACCCCTCCTGGTATTCAGGCTACCTGAACAGTTTTTACTATGTCAGCATGAATGTCGTGATCTCGCTGGTCACCGCACTTCCTGCCGCTTATGCTTTCTCGCGCTACAGTTTTTTAGGCGACAAACACCTGTTTTTCTGGTTGCTGACCAACCGGATGGCTCCCCCTGCGGTTTTTCTGTTGCCATTTTTTCAGCTCTACTCAACCTTTGGCCTGATCGACACCCATTTTGCCGTTGCCCTCTCTCACTGCCTGTTCAATGTGCCGCTGGCCGTCTGGGTTCTTGAAGGGTTCATGTCAGGGGTCCCGCGTGAAATCGATGAGATGGCCTACATTGACGGCTACAGTTTCCCCCGCTTTTTCCTGACAATTTTCACCCCTTTGATCCGTACCGGAATTGGCGTCACCGCCTTTTTCTGCTTCATGTTCTCCTGGGTCGAATTGCTTCTGGCCCGAACCCTGACAACCACAGCAGCAAAGCCGATTGCGGCCATCATGACCCGGACAGTAAGTGCCTCGGGGCTGGACTGGGGGTTGCTCGCCGCAGCGGGAATTCTGACCATCGTACCAGGAGCACTGGTGATCTGGTTTGTGCGTAATCATCTGGCCAAGGGCTTTGCCCTCGGTCGGGTTTAACGGGGAGAAACAATGTCCTTCGAGTGGATGGCATGGACAATGCCAACAGCTATTTTCTTTATCACCATCGCCTGCCTGCTGGTAGCCATGACGATCTGGCAGGCCAAGGCTCCCAGTGGTGAACGCAAGGGGTTTTTGCCAATCAGAACAACCCCCGGCGACCGCCTGTTTATTGGCCTGCTCAGTAGTGCCTATATCCATCTGGCCTGGCTGGGACTGACCAGTTTAAGCCTCTGGATCGCGTTTGTTCTTGCGTTGATCTGGATGATTGTATTGATGCGTTGGGGATAGACAGAACTCTACAAGTGAGTTCCTCTTCGTTCGGTGCTCGGGGACCTTCGCACCGTCGCAGAGGCTCGGGGTACCGGGCACAGACTAAAAGGGGTCCAAAAGGAGGAGAGATGATGACAGATGCAATCCGCAGAGAAAAACCGCGTGTGAGGCTCTTGATCAGTCTCACAGCAGCCCTGCTGATGTTGTTCACAACGTCAGCCAGTGCAGACATGGCCGCAGCAAAAAAATGGGTCAACAACGAATTTCAACCTTCAACTCTTTCAAAAGCCGAACAGATGAAAGAGATGGAATGGTTCATCAAGGCGGCCAAACCCTTTAAAGGGATGAAAATCAAGGTCGTTTCTGAAACCATTCCGACCCACGAGTATGAATCAAAGGTGCTGGCCAAGGCGTTCGAAGAAATCACCGGCATCCAGGTGACTCACGACCTGATCCAGGAAGGTGATGTCATCGAAAAACTTCAAACCCAGATGCAGTCCGGTGAGAACATCTTCGATGCCTACATCAACGACTCGGACCTGATCGGTACCCACTACCGCTACGGCTATGTTGTCAACCTGACCGACTGGATGGCTGGTGAAGGAAAAGACGTCACCCTGCCAACTCTGGACATTGACGATTTCATGGGCAAATCGTTTACCACCGCCCCTGATGGCAAACTCTACCAACTTCCTGACCAGCAATTTGCCAACCTCTACTGGTTCCGCTACGACTGGTTCAACCGTCCCGACTTCAAAGCACAATTCAAAAAGCTTTATGGCTATGAACTCGGAGTACCGGTCAACTGGTCCGCCTACGAAGATATTGCCGAATTCTTCAGCGAGCATGTCCGCGAAATCGACGGCAAGGCCGTCTATGGTCATATGGATTACGGCAAAAAAGCTCCCGATCTCGGCTGGCGTTTCACCGATGCCTGGCTGTCGATGGCGGGCGCTGGAGACAAAGGTATTCCTAACGGAAAACCGGTTGATGAATGGGGTATCCGGGTCGACGAAAATGACCGTCCGGTCGGTTCAAGCGTCAGCCGCGGTGGTGCAACCAATGGACCTGCTGCCAAATATTCACTACGCAAATACATGGAATGGCTGCGCAAATATGCGCCTCCCGGCGCGCTCGGCATGGACTTTTACCAGTCTCTTCCCAGCCTGGCTAAAGGAAATGTCGCCCAGCAGATTTTCTGGTACACCGCATTTACCTCGTCGATGATCAAAAAGGGCACGGCTGTTGTCAATGCAGACGGCACCCCCAAGTGGCGCATGGCTCCATCCCCCCACGGCCCCTACTGGGAAGAAGGCATGAAGCTTGGGTATCAGGACTGTGGTTCCTGGACTCTCCTGAAAAGCACACCGTTAAAGCGCCGCAAGGCCGCCTGGCTGTTTGCTCAGTTCGTCGTATCCAAAACAGTCTCGCTCAAGAAGACTCACGTCGGGCTGACCCCGATTCGTGACAGTGACATCCGTGACGAGTCCTTCACCAAACGAGCACCTCAACTCGGTGGTCTGGTCGAATTCTACCGCAGCCCCGCTCGGGTTGCCTGGACACCAACCGGAACCAACGTTCCTGACTATCCGAAACTGGCACAGCTCTGGTGGCAGAATATCGGTGAGGCCGTCGCCGGTGAGGTAACAGTCGATACCGCCATGGACAACCTGGCCCGTGAGCAGGACAAGGTTCTCAAGCGGATCGCTCGCAGCAAGGCCCAGGGCGACAAGGGACCAAAGCTGAACAAACCTCGTGATGAGTCTTACTGGCTCAACAAGCCAGGCTCACCCAAAGCAAAACTTGCCAACGAAAAACCGCAAGGCGAGACCGTTAACTACGACGATCTCATCAAAGCATGGCGAGAAGGAAGGGTGCGTTAACGCCTTACAGGCAAGAGGTACAAATCTACGCCTTTTACCACCAAAAGGCACAATCTTCAGGGGCCAGGGTCAAAAGCCCTGGCCCCTGATTCGTCGATACCAAAGACGGCAGTTTTCACGGCTGTGGGAGGCTCGCATGAGCAGGCAGCAACAGTTGCAACAATTAAAAGAAGACCGCACTTTTGACCTGCTGGTTATCGGCGGCGGTGCCACAGGTTGCGGAATTGCTCTGGACGCTGCAACCCGTGGGCTGAAGGTGGCACTGGTCGAAAAGAACGATTTCGCCGAAGGAACCAGCAGCCGCAGCACCAAACTGGTTCACGGGGGAGTCCGTTACCTGGAAGCTGCGGTCAAAAAACTCGACCGGGTTCAGTACAATCTGGTCCGAGACGGTCTCAAGGAACGTAGCATCCTGCTGAAAAACGCCCCTCACCTTTCCAATCGCCTGGCCCTGGTCACCCCCCTCTACCGCTGGCGCGATATCCCCTATGTTTTCTCCGGGCTCAAGCTCTACGATATCCTCTCCGGCAAGCGCAATATCGGTCACAGCCGTCTGCTCAGCCGCAAGGAAGCCCTGCGCCGCTTCCCGACCCTGAAAGCCGAAGGACTTAAGGCCGGGGTTCTCTACTACGACGGGCAATTCCACGATGCCCGCATGGCACTCTCGCTGGCGCTGAGCGCCGCACAACAGGGTGCAACGATCATCAACCACGTGGCGGTGAGTGAACTGATCAAACAAAACGGGAAGATCTGCGGGGCGCAGCTGACCGATTCGCTCACGGGTGAAAGCTGGCAACTGAACGCCCGGGGAGTCATCAATGCAACCGGTCCCTTTTCGGACCAGATCAGAAAGATGGATAATCCGGCAGCGACAGAAATCCTCTCGGCCAGTACCGGCATCCATATTGTACTGGACAAGCGCTTTGCCCCACCAGACACCGGCCTGATGATTCCCGAAACCGACGATGGCCGGGTGCTGTTTGTGCTGCCCTGGGAGAACCATGCCCTGGTCGGCACGACCGACGAACCGGCTGAGATTACCGAACATCCCAAACCTCTGGAGAGTGAAATTGACTACCTGCTGCGGCATCTCAGCCGCTATTTCAACCTGCAGGTCAACAAGTCTGATATCAAAGCCGTCTGGTCAGGGCTCAGACCGCTGGTTTCTGATCCCAAGGCTGCCGACACCGCCGGATTGGCGCGTGACCATGTGATTGAGGAAAGCCCGGATGGATTATTGACCATCGCGGGTGGCAAATGGACAACCTACCGCAAAATGGCCCTCGACACCCTGGATCATGCCCTGAAACAATTTCAGCTGACAGCCCCGAAACCAGACTGCCAGACTGAACAGCTCCCTCTTCTCGGTGCGGTTAATTATCAGGAAAATGGCGATCTTGAACTACAGAAAAGATACACACTGGCTGCAGATATTGCCCGCTATCTGCATCGAACCTATGGTGATCAGGCTGAAAAGGTTGCGGAACTTGCAGCCACCGGGCACGGCGCACGCCTGTGTGAAAATCATCCGATCCTCGAAGCAGAAGTTCTCTATGCGGTCCGTTGTGAACTGGCCGAACGGGTGATCGATCTCCTGGCCCGGCGCACCCCCCTGGCATTGCTCGACACAGAAGCTGCCCGACAAGCAATCCCCAGAGTGCTGGAGATTATGGGGCACGAGCTGGGCTGGAATCAGGAACGGATCAAGGAAGAAGCAGAGCTGGCCGAAAAACGACTGACACAGGGACTTTGAGTTGGGCACAATCCGGTTCGAGAGCGAAAAGCAACCCGTGCAAGCCAGGACCAAGGCGCCCAAGTCGCATCACCCAATACGTTCAAAACCAGGCCAAAGGCTACAAGGAAATCTGGCTAGCTGGGGTCTCCATGGGCGGGCTCGGCTCCTGGTTTATTCTGCGCGAATACCCTGAAGAGATTACCGGCATCATCCTGATCAGCCCCTTCCTCGGGGCCGGGAGAACCGTTGAGGAGATTCAGGCGGCCGGTGGAATGAAATTCTGGACCCCCGGAAAAGAGATTGACGAGGACTGGGAGCAGAACATCTGGTTATTTATCAAGCAATACCTTGAGAAGCGACCCGATGCTCCCCCGGTATATTTAAGCTACGGTTCGCAAGACAGATTCAGAAACCAACAGCAGGAGCTGGCGAAGTCATTGCCCGCTGAGCAGGTATTGGTTCTTGATGGGGGGCACGACAACCGCACGATAAAGAAATTGTGACTGACGCAACTTGTTCAGCTGGATGAGGTTTTGCGGCATTGAATTTGTCCGAAAAGGGGCAATATGTCCACCAGGTGGAAACAATACCGAACAAACGGTTAATTCTGCCCCTCCCGAAGCAGCTATGCCTCTGTCATCTCCACACCCTCAGGATAGAGTTGCGGAAAATAGTACCCAACAGCTTTCGCAGGAAAAGCCAACCGGAGAGGTGCCCTTTCTGTATCAGACACCAGAAGCTTTTTTTCCAATAACCTTTTGAGGATACGTCGCGCAGTCCGATCAGATTTGCCCGTAATACGCGCAACCTCACCCCTTGGAACTTCTCCGCGCAGAAAAGCTTCTCGAAGTAAATAGTTCGCTTGTGACGGCAGCTCACCAAAACTTGACTGACGGCCAACATACCCTTCCAACCTCCGCAAAAACCCGTCGAGCTCCAAGCGTTCTGCCATAAAGGAAATCTGGTCCAGAGCGGTACGGAGAAAGAATATACAGAAATCGTGCAGGCCCTTGTCAGACAGATTTCCCCGCCCATCCAGGTCACCGTGCCGGTGTTCATCAGCACCAGCCAACGCAGCCATATAGGCTGCTCGATTTCGTGCGAGCCCTCTTGAAACAGTCCATAACTCGTGCCCGCCTACCCGTGCTTTGGCCAGAAACGCATGGGTAAAGAGACGTGCCACCCTACCGTTACCATCCAGAAAAGGATGGATCCAGACAAGTCGATGATGTGCCGCCGCCACCGCTATAACTTTTTGCAAATCCCCCAAATTGGCCCCATAGCATTGCTCAAAACGCGTCAAGAAAGAACTCAGAGTTTCTGAGGCCGGAGGAAGGTGTCGCCCGACTTCCACCTCGTTTTCACGTAATGTTCCGGGGGCAACCGTTCTGACGCTCCCATCAGAAGCTTTAACCTCCCTGAATTCAGGTGGAACCCGTTCATAAAATTCCTGATGAACCCAGCATAAAAATGTTTGAGAACAGATGGTTTCATCCGGATTTCTGATGAGTCTTTGTTCGATCAGTCGTTGAACGTCTATATGGGCAACACTCTCTGTTTGCAAGGCACGCTTAGCAGATTCGAGTGAATAGTCACGAGCCAGGGCTCGTTCAATCTCTACGGGGTGAGTATTATGTCCTGCCTGACCCACAAAAAAACATGAGGTTTGACCTCGCCCGAGTTCAGAAAGGTCTGTGTTTTTGCCAGGAATTGATAACGCCACACAGGAGGATTGAATTGACAGGCTTCGAGCAATCCACTAATTTGTAACCTTCAGATTTGATTCGGTTTTCCGGGTGGGGGGGGGGAAACGGGAAGAACACCCGTTTTTCCGATGACCGTTCTCACTCGGGGAGAATGGTTTTTTTGTATCAGGAGATACGCCTTTTATGCACGCCAATCTCGTTCAACTTGAAAAAAACTCTGGTCTGCCGCTGATGATCTGCGGGCCAATTCCGAACTGAAATCTTCCGAATATTCGGTGCCGGTGCTGGGGCTGATCTTTCTGCGCTACGCCGATGTCAAGTTTGCCGCCGCGCAGCAGGAGCTTGCCGGTAAAGGCAGCGGACGTCGCACCATCGGCCCGACCGACTACCAGGCCAAAGGGGTGATCTATCTGCCCGAAGGGGCGCGTTACGCCGAACTGCTCAATGTTCCCGAAGGGGATGATGTCGGCGCGAAGATCAACGAGGCGATGCGCCTGATCGAGCAGCAGAACGAAGAGCTCAAGGGGGTGCTGCCCAAGACCTACCAGCAGGTCGGCAACGCACCGCTCTTCACCCTGCTCAAAACCTTCGCCTCGATTCCGCTCGATATCGAA
>JAJRWH010000061.1 GCA_024276935.1 Deltaproteobacteria bacterium | reverse complement strand
TTGGCTGCGGCCTGTGTTCCACCTCCTTGGCTTAACTCAGGCTAGGCCTGTGTCGGCGCGCCTTGTCCGCAGTCAAAATGACTCAGAATTAATTGACACAACTAACCAAACGGGACACTAGCTGAGAAGTTTCAATTGTTCGACCCTGCTATCTTCACGCTCTTGGCTCCGTATGTAGTTTCGGATCACTTCCTCATCACGGCCTACGGTCGAGGCAAAATAGCCTCTTGCCCAAAAGTGCTCCCCGGTAAAGTTCCGGGACCGACCTCCAAATGTCCGAGCGATATGAATCGCGCTCTTCCCTTTGATGTAACCGACGACCTGAGCTACCGCAAACTTGGGCGGGATCGCGACATACAAATGAACATGGTCAGCGCACAAATGACCTTCCAACACCAAACTCTCACGCTGCCGTGCCAATTCCCGTATCACTTTCCCGAGATTCTGCCGAATTTGACCATAGAGTACCTTCCGACGGCACTTCGGTATCCAGACGATGTGATACTTGCAGTCCCATACTGAATGACTTAAGCTTTGTACGCTGTTCATCGAAAGCCTCCTTTTCTGTAAACTTTGAGCGGTTCACAGAGGGGAGGCTTTCAAATTACTCCCGGAACTGTCAAACTTTTAGGGTCCCCCGGCAAAGCCGGGGGGTTTCCTTTTGTACTAACAACTCCAAACGTGAGCTTGGCTTCAGCGTCCGTTGTCTCCAAGACTGACTCTTTTCCACCGCGTCCCGTAGGGCGCGGTGTGTGATTTTTTTTGTGGCGTCGCAAAAACTCGTCAACTGCTGCGTTGCTACCCTTGCTCTCGCTGCTTCGACGTACGCGAGTACGCCTCATTGCGCAACAATTGGTGGCAGACCGATGTCATCGGGGCTGTCCGAGCTGCATCGGTGGTGGTTTAACCGTCGGTGGTTATTTCGTATGGCGGTGGTTTGTTGTTGCTTGGGTACCGCGTTCGCAAACGGTGGGGCTGTTTGCAAACCCTACGGTTGTTTTATGGCAGAAAACGTAGGGTGGGCATAGCTTCACCATGCCCACGATGTGCGAAGAAACAATCCCCCGACTCTATCTGCATAAAGAGGGGATTTTTAACAGACTCTATAACCAAGCAGGAGAGACAGCCTTTTCTCGCAAGGCTTGCTATTTTCTCAAAAAGTATATATTATTGATATATACTAAACGTGAGGAGCCTATGAAAACTGCGAAATTATTTCAGAATGGCAAAAGCCAGGCCGTCAGGCTACCTAAAGAGTTCCGTTTGGACGGTCAGGAAGTTTATATCAAGCAGACCGGAAATGTGGTCCAGTTGATCCCGATGTCCGGGTCATGGGACACCCTTTTGGCGAGTCTGGATAAATTCTCACCTGACTTTATGGCCGATCGTCACCAACCTCAACTGGAAAATCGGGAAGAGTTCTGATGATCCTGCTCGACACAAACATCTGTATTTATATCATCAAGCGCAAGCCAGAAGAGGTGCTGTGCCATTTTCAGCAATACCATCCAGGAGATATCGGAATTTCATCCATCACCCTGGCTGAGCTTCAATATGGGGTCGCAAAAAGTCAGACTTCACAGCGTAATGCTGAGGCGCTCGCTGAATTCCTGATTCCTCTTGAGGTTCTGTCGTTCGGCGAATTGGCAACGCAGACCTACGGGACCATTCGGGCATTACTGGAGCAACAGGGGAACATTATCGGAGCGATGGATTTGCTCATCGCCGCCCATGCCCTCTCGCTGGGGGCTGTCTTGGTGACGAACAATGTAAAGGAATTTGAAAGAGTCCCGGAACTCAAGATTGAGAACTGGGTCAATGGGAAGACAATTCGATCTTAATCCTCGCAGGCGGGTCTTTTCCTCGCGAAGAAGAATACCATTATGACCGGATATCGATTCCTCTGCCTTTTGATCACACTCGTCTCTTGCCTGGCACCAGTCACGGTTTGGGCGAAGATCACCATTCAAACCCAAACCGCCGTTGAAATCACACTGACCGGCTTCGACGGCCTGGAGGATTTGGCCCTTTTTCAGGGCAAGATCGCCAAGGATCACCCGCAGAAGTTCGACACTCCCTATCGCGGCCTGGCGCTCTTGGGTTTTGCCGGCGGCCAGAGCTACCCGCTGATTATCGGTGAGGCACCTTTCGTTCTAAAGATCACGGACCCCGGGAAGCCACCATCTTTCATCGGCAGTGGAGAAAACGATTTTTTGTATCGCTCCTTGTCCGGTGTCGCAGCCGTTTCGAACGGAAAATATCCCTTTGCCGATCTGCTGCTGCGGGCCAAAGGTTTGCTGGAATCAACCTACACGATCAAAACCATGGCGCAACTGGCCGCTAAAAAGAAAGAACTGGCCGGGTTCGTCACCAGCAATTACCAAAGTCTTCGGCATAGCGATATGGTCCGACGGCTCATGGCCCAGTCTTTCATGATGCACGAGTACGTTGACTATCGCGTTGCAGGGGAACCCGCCACCACTATCCAGGCAAGGTACCGGCAAGAAGTGCTTGCCGGGGTCGCTGGTTGGCTCAAGGCCTTGTCCCCTCACATCCCTGGACACCTGGTCGTCAACAGCTGCGTTTCCTTCTATTACGAGCGAAGCATGGTTTCCATCGCCTCACAGATTATGGGCAGGTTCCCCGCAGAAGCGATCTGCCCAGGGGAGACCGACGCGACCTTACGCCTGCCAGAAGGCCTGAGGGTGACGGATGCGCGTGGTAAACAGCAGGGGACCTTGGCTGATCTTAAAGGTAAAAAAAACATCGCCCTGGTTTCGGATGACTGTCCGGTCTCCATGGTGGCAGCGGTGGTAAAAGCGCGAGAATTGGCCCGCCAGAAAACCGCTAACCCCCTGATCGTGGCGCCCCTTCAGCGGCTGTCCCGTAAACATCTGGCCATGGCGAAGATGATCCGGGACGAGAAGATTCTGTTTATCGACGACGAGAAGTGGTTCAGGGGAAAGCCGGCAACCTTGACCAGGTTGCCAGCTTTCATCGAATAAGCGGGAGCCAACGTTCTTTACAATTTGATGATTGACACCTTCAGACCGGTTTCTTATTTCTTTCCCCTTGCCTGATGCCCGGCGCCAAACGCCCACTTTATTGACACCAACCCCGCAGCTGACGTATACAAGACGACCTTTTACACGCCTTTGAACCCCATTTCAATCCAACAAAAGAGAGCAAAGAACGATGATGAACCTGAAACCTGAAGTTGTTGCCCAGCTTGAACGCGTACTTGGTTCGGTCGAAATGCTACTTCCCCGCGTGACCGAGCCGGTCGACTGGTCAACCTGCCATGCCGCCAACTGGCGTCGTCATTCCTTCTCCGGCTATCTGGAACCGGTCAAGGTTACTGATGACACCCGCCTGGATCAGCTTCTCGGTGTTGAAGAGCAAAAAGAGATCATGATCAACAATACCCGGCAGTTTATCAAGGGACTTCCGGCGAACAACGCCTTGCTTTGGGGATCGCGCGGCACGGGCAAGTCTTCAATAGTCAAGGCATTGCTGCATGAATATGCTGCGCAGGGCCTGCGGGTTATCCAGGTTGAAAAAGAGGATCTGATTTATATTTCCGAGATCTTTGCCGCCGTAGAAGACCAGCCCTACCGCTTTATCATGCTGTGTGATGATCTGACCTTTGAAATGGGCGAGCTCTCGTACAAAATGCTTAAAAGTGCCCTTGATGGTTCTGTTTACTCGGCCCCGGAAAATGTCCTGATCTACGTCACCAGTAACCGGCGCTATCTGCTGCCCGAGTATGAAGGCGACCACCTTGGTGGAAAATATGTCAAAGGAGAATTGCAGCAGAGTGAAATTCAGGAAGAAAAAAGCTCGCTGTCGGACCGTTTTGGCCTTTGGGTGCCATTTCACGTTTTTTCTCAGGACCGCTACCTCGAAGCTGTTAAACTGTGTATCGAACGCTTCGGCCAGCAACTCGGAAAAGATATCCCCTGGAGCAAGGACCTGGAGCTGGCCGCGATCAAATGGTCGCACGACAAGACCAAACGTTGTGGTCGTACTGCCTTCCAGTTTTCCAAAAACTGGGTCGGTAAATATCTTTTGCAGCAGGACAGAACATGAACGCCGCAACTCTGACAAGGCTTCTGAAAAGCAAAACCCCGCCGGTTGTTATTGACGTGCGGACAAGTTTCGAATATCGCAGTGGTCATATCCCCGGAGCCCTGAATCTGCCGACAACACGTTTGCCCTTCAACCGCAATCGCTTGCCGCAGGACCAGCAGGACCTTCTGGTCCTCACCTGTGAACATGGTCCGCGGGCGATGGTGGCCAAAAAGGTTCTGGATCTGCTGGGCTACAAAAATACTGAACTGCTTGAAGGACACATGATCGGCTATCGTAAACAGGGATTCCCCCTCGAAAAATAGTCGACCACAAGAAAACTGGATCTGGTTTTTCAGGTACGGGAGAAAATAAACATGCAAATCGGCTGGTATCCGGGCCATATGAAAAAGGCCCGCGAACTGATCAATGATCTGATCAAAAATATTGATCTGGTGGTCGAAATCCTTGATGCCAGACTGCCGCAAAGCAGTGCCAATCCGGTCTTGCAGGAGCTACGTGGGCGCAGACCATTCATTCGTGTTCTGAACAAGGAAGATCTGGCCGACCCTGCAGCAACCAAATCCTGGAAAAACTATTTCGAACAGGAAGAGGGGGTCAAGGCTCTGCCACTGACAGCCAGAAACCGTTCAGCCGCCGCCAGTCTGCAGAAACTCTGCCGCAAGCTGGTTCCCAAACGGGGCAAGCCGGGGCGCCCGTTACGGGTGATGATTGTCGGCATCCCCAATGTTGGCAAATCAACCCTGATCAATACTCTGGCAGGCAAAAAAATTGCCCGGGTTGGCGACAAACCGGCGATCACAACCTGTCATCAGCAAATTGATCTGCGCAATGGAATCTTGTTGTCCGACACCCCCGGACTGCTCTGGCCCAATCTTGAAGATCAAAATGGCGCCCAGCGCCTGGCCGTCAGTGGTGCCATCGGCGAAAATGCCTATGACCAGGTTGCCACAGCTCTTTTTGCCCTGAACGAACTGGGCCGCCACTATCCGCAACGTCTGATGGATCGGTACAAATTGACCGATCCGGGGGACGACCCTGCCGAGCTGCTGAACATAATTGGCAGTAAACGCGGCTGCCTGGTTGCAGGCGGCGAAGTCGATACCCGACGGGCCGCCGAACTGCTGCTTCGCGAATTGCGCGGCGGCAAATTGGGCCGTATCAGCCTCGAAACCCCACCGGCATCACAACAACCCGACGCCTGACGGCCTCACGCCTTCAGATGGTCCGTCACCCAGTGGCTGTGCGGGCCAACAACCATCAAGCTGTTCGGTAATCCACTCTGTACCTTCTCCATGGTACTACCGAACAGGGTTGCACGAACCCGGCCCTTGCCATAAGCACCCAGCATAACCAAACCATCATGCGGCAAGGCATAAAGCTGGTGAGAGATATCCCCTGCTTCCAGAAATTGCCAGTCGAACGACTGAATCTGCCCGGTGGTAAAGCCTTGTTGGTGCAGACACTGCTCAAGCTCTGAACGACCTCCCTGACTGAAAAGCTGAAGCGGGGCATTGCAGATCCGATTGATCTCAAGGGCCAGCCGCAATGCTCCCGCCGCATTATCGGAGCCACCGTAAAGAACAGACAACCGAGTCCAGGGCTTGAACACCGGTGCCGGGAGATAAATCGGAAACGCTGCCGCCTGCACAATACGCCGGACCTTCGAACCGATATGCCCCAAAGCAATCTTGCGGGTATCGTCACTCATCGAGCGGGGGCAGGTCATGAAAGAAAAATGGGTCGGCAAATCAGGCAGGTCACTGGCACTTTTCCCCTTGGGCTCGACAAGTTGATAGTCCACCTGGTGAAATGCAAGAATCTCGCGTATATGATCTTCGGCCGATTCAGGATCAACCAGATAGCTGGCATCCAGATCAACCTGCACCACATCAGGATCAAAGTAGAACAGAAATCGCTCATATTGTGGCAGATAAACGGACAATGGCAGCTGTAAGCGGCGGCAGAAATACGCTGACTGCAACAGGGTTTCACGGCCAAAGGGTGTATTGCGAAAAATATGCAGAACCGGCTTGTTCATGGGACCTCCTGTCAGAATTGAATCCGCATCATAACGCCGCAACAGAATCCAGGCAAACGATCTTCTCCACCCTGCTGGCGTTTGAAAAAATCATGGGGACAATCTGATTGAAAATATTGAGGTTGACAAGGATGGGGATGACTGCGGGATAATCACCGACGCGCCTTAGCCTTTAGCAGGGTGTTAAAAAAACGTTTTCGAGGCCGCGAGTGCAAGACAAAAATTGTCGAAAAAACGCAGTTTACACCCAGTAAATGAGCATTTTGAGACATTTTTTAACACCGCAATCGCAACGCAGATAGTTTTTCAACAGCCTGTTAGCCTGCCGGGATTCTCTCTATGCGCCTGACCATCCGCATTACTGCCGCGATCACCCTCGGAATCGTGCTGATCTTCTCCATCCACAGTTATCTGTCCATCCAGCGCGAACGTGAGCAACTGAAAAAAAACCTCAGTCGTGAAGCACGAAACCTGGGAGAATCATTACTTTTTATCGTCACAGAACTGCGAGAGTCCCGGGGAGAAAAAGCGGCCATGGCGTTTCTCAGTCGCCGCAACCTGCTCAGTCCGTCCCTGCCTGCACGTTGGGTCTGGATTGATGCGGAAGAGGGCTCTTCTTTCCATCCTCTGATCCCGAAATCAAAGTTGTCCGAGCTCTCCAACGGAGAACCTCTCTCCGTCCTGGCCAGTTCACAGGAAGGGCATGATTTTCTGCTGACCTACCTGCCCTCCATCGATCCCGGTGGCCGGATCGGTGCGATTGAAATTCGCGAATCGATGGATGAACTCCACGATTATGTTCAGGAGAGTTTACGCCGCTCAGCTATGGTCGTTGCCGCTGCCGTTATCTCGGGCCTGCTGTTCATGACAGTTCTTGGCAGCCTCTGGATCAATCGCCCGGTGCGCCGCTTGCGAGAACAGGCCGAACGTATCGGTACCGGCGATTTTTCAACCGCCCTCGATTTTGGTGGACGGGATGAGCTGGGGTCACTGGCGGGCACCATCGAACAGATGCGCGGTCAGCTTGCAGCAGCCAAACAGGCTGAAGAAGAAGCCACTCGTGAACGAATCGAGGCCCTTGAAAAATTACGCCACACCGAACGGCTGGCAACGCTGGGTCGCCTCTCCGCCGGCATGGCCCACGAACTCGGCACCCCCCTCAACGTCATATCCGGACGCGCCAAACTGATCAGCAGTGAAGAGCTTTCGCCCGAAGAAACGGTTCATTCTGCCAAGATCATTGGCGAACAGGCAGACCGAATGACTCATATCATGCGTCAGTTACTGGACTATGCCCGGCGCGGTGAAAGCCGCAAACAACAGGTCGACATCTCTGAATTGCTGGCCAATGTTGCTGAAATGCTGCGCCCGACCGCACAAAAACAACGAATCGAAATCACACTGAACCTACCCAAAGAACCCGTGCAGATCAAAGCCGACCTGGGCCAGATTCAACAGGTTTTACTCAACCTGGCCATGAACGGAATTCAGGCAATGCCCCAGGGCGGAACCCTCGAATTAGCTCTTGTCGTGACAGAAGGTCAATTAAAGATCAGTATCTGTGATCAGGGCAGCGGGATTGCCCCCGAAGACCTGCCCCAGATATTTGATCCATTTTTCACCACCAAGGATGTCGGCCAGGGAACCGGCCTCGGCCTTTCCATCGCTCAGGGAATTGTCAACGAGCATGGCGGCCAGATAGAGGTCGACAGTACCCTTGGTGAAGGCAGTCGTTTTCGCTTAAGCCTGCCTCTGGCTGATAAGGAAGTGAAAGATGGCTGAAACCACCGCCAACATTCTGATTATTGAAGATGATCAGGCCTTTCTTGACCTGCTGCAAGAAACCCTGACCCGCCGCGGTTACCATATCGACTGTGTAACCACTGCCGCAGAGGCTGAACAACGCATGTTGCAGGTCGACTACGACCTGATATTGAGCGATATCAATATTCCGGGAGAGAGTGGCACCGAGTTTTGTGCCCGGCTCAAACAAAATCTCCCCGACCTGCCGGTACTGGTTATGACCGCCTTTGGTAGCCTGGAAACAGCCATTGCGGCGCTACGAGCCGGAGCCTACGATTTTATTACCAAACCAGTCGACCTTGATCTGCTGGCAATCACTCTGAGTCGGGCTCTGCAACACAGACGCCTGACCCGTCAATTGCGCCTGCTCGAAGAACAAATCAAAAACAGTGATGACCAGCATGAGATTATCGGCAACAGCCCGGAAATAGTCCGGCTGCGCGAACAGATCAACCGCCTCGCTCCCCTGAACACCTCAGTGCTGATTGCCGGTGAAAGCGGGACCGGAAAAGAACTGGTGGCCCGCGCCCTGCACCGCCAAAGCCACCGCCAAGGCCAGTTTATAGCCATCAACTGTGCCGCACTGCCCGAATCCCTGCTTGAAAGTGAACTTTTCGGCCATGAAAAGGGAGCCTTTACCGATGCCCGCAATGAACGGCGTGGTTTATTTCTTGAGGCCGATGGCGGCACCCTGTTTCTGGATGAAATCGCCGAGCTCCCCCTGACCTTGCAGCCAAAGCTCCTCCGGGTGCTGGAAGAACAGCGCGTGCGCCCCCTGGGCAGCAGCCGCGAAATTGCCTGCGATGTCAGGATTCTGGCCGCAAGTCACCGCGACCTTAAAGAAGCTGTTGCCAGCGGTGATTTTCGTGACGATCTGTTCTACCGCCTGAATGTCATTGAACTCCAGTTGCCACCATTGGCGCAACGAGGCAACGATATTCTTCTTCTTGCAGAACGATTTATCGCTGAGATCGCACCACGTTTTGGTAAACAGGTCGAAGGATTGGCCGAACCTGCCGCCGCCCGCCTGTTCTCCTGGTCCTGGCCCGGCAATGTTCGTGAACTGCGTAATGTCATCGAGCGCGCCCTGGCCCTTTGTCGCCACAACCGCATCACCATCGAAGACCTTCCTGACTCTCTGCAACAGGCGAAGACACCACAGAACCCTCTGCCAACCGGGTCGCTGATGACTCTGGAAGAGATGGAAAACACCTATATCATACAGGTCCTGCAACAGGTCGATAACAACCGGACCCTGGCCGCAAAAATTCTTGGTATCGACCGAAAAACCCTCTACCGCAAACTGAACGCTTAACCTCCGTTCTCGCCCTGAGTCTCCAGTCCTCAAGTGGGGCATTATGCCCCGGCGAGGCATTGTGCCCCATTCGTAATTCACCCTAACTCACTGTTTTTATTAGATAACTATTCGGCACACTTCCTGCGAAGAGAATGAGTCAACATCCACTGACCTCTTGCCAGGAGAAATGCTATGAGTCCCCCCATTGCCAATAATCGCGAACGACCACCCTGCGTACTGATCGCAGAGGATGATCAGGCTTTACGTGAGCTGCTTTCCTTTGCCCTCTACCGGGCCGGTTTTTCGGTCGCCAGCTGCAACAACGGCTTACGCCTGCTGGAGATGCTGGAGAACGGGATTGATGATGCATCAACTGCCGCGGATCTGGTTATCACCGATCTGAGAATGCCTGCACTGACCGGACTTGAGGTGCTGGAGGCTCTCTTTGATCGGCCCAACCGACCGCCGGTCATCTGTATGACCGCTTTTGGTGATGCAGAAACCCACCGCACGGCGATTCGCTTTGGCGCGACCCATACGATAGACAAGCCTTTCGATATCGACGAAATGATCGAGCTGGCACGTGCGGTCTACAATCACAACAAAAACAAGGAGTAACCGATGAAACGTCTGACTACAAAAACCTTAATGTTGCTGCTGCTGGCAACAACCGCCGCCAGTCTGCTGCTTCCTCCTGACGTTCTTGCCCAGGATCGCGGGATCGAAAACCTGCGCCAGACCGGGCTGGCTTTTCGTGAGGTTGCCAAAAAAGTTTCCCCGGCGGTTGTCTTTATCCGGGTTGAAAAAGAGGTTGAAGCCCGGGGCAGTGCCAATCCCTTCAACTCACCATTTGGTGATGAGTTCTTCCGCCGCTTTTTTGGTCAGCCCCCCCAGCAACACCCGGAGGCACCGAGAAGACATCCCAAACAACGCTCCATGGGACAGGGCAGCGGGTTTATCATCTCACCCGATGGCTACATCATGACCAATAATCATGTGGTTGGTGATGCCGACCAGGTCACTGTCACTCTGCTTGATGGCCGCGAATACAAAGCGGATATCGTCGGCACAGACCCCCCGACCGATGTGGCAATCATCAAAATTGACGAAAGTGATCTGCCTTTCCTGCGCTTCAGTGATTCTGACAAACTTGAGGTCGGCGACTGGGTGCTGGCGTTCGGGAACCCCTTCGGTCTCTCACATACCCTGACCGCCGGAATCGTCAGTGCCAAAGGGCGTAGTGGTATGGGCCTGAACGAATATGAAAACTTTATCCAGACCGACGCCGCCATCAACCCCGGCAACTCCGGAGGTCCACTGGTCGATCTTGATGGCCGGGTCGTCGGCATGAATACCGCAATATTCAGCCGTAGTGGCGGCTATATGGGCATCGGCTTTGCCATCCCCATCAACATGGCCCAGAGAATTCGGACCCAGCTGGTCGAAAACGGTAATGTCACCCGTGGTCGACTCGGGGTTTATATTCAGGATATGACCCCGGATCTGGCGGAATCCTTCGATCTTGAAAAGGGAGAAGGAATTCTCATTGCCCAGGTCATTGAAGATTCACCTGCGGAAGATGCCGGTCTCAAACAGGGAGATCTGATTCTTGAACTGAATGGAAAAAAAGTGGGCAAGGTTGCTGATTTTCGCAACCGGATTTCCTTTACCGCCCCCGGCACCAAGGTCAAACTGCTGATCAAACGCAACAACAAAACCCGGACGATAACGGCCAAAATCGGTAAACTCGAAACCGATGTTGACGGACGACCGACAGCGACTGGCAAACTGTCAAAACTGGGTTTGAGCCTTCAGGAACTCAACCCCGACCTGGCCGAAAAATTTGATTATCAGGGGCAAACGGGCGTATTGGTCACCGATGTTGATCCTGGTTCTGCCGCAGAACGAGCCGGTATCAAGCGAGGAGACCTGATTCAGGAGGTCAACCGAACCCCGGTAAAAACACCGACAGAGGTTCGCAAGGCAATCGAAAAAAATAAGCGCAGCTCTTTATTGCTGCTGGTACGCCAGGGAGATGCCACCCGCTATCTGGCAATCAAACTGGACGAATAAAGTCATTTCCTGGCCGCTCCCCCACACTGGGGAGCGGCTTTTTTCTGGAATTTCACCGGAGTGAGGAGTATCATTCGCGATTGTGATTCCTGCAAAATTCATCATAAAGAACCTTCGCCAGTGGCTCACTCGTCTCTCCCCCGGACAGGCATTGCTCGCCTATTACGCGCTGGCCATTCTGCTGGGAACTGCCCTGCTCAGTCTGCCCCTGGCCGTTAAGGGCGAATCTCTTTCGCTGCTTGATGCCCTTTTCACTGCCACCAGCGCCCAGTGTGTCACCGGCCTGACGGTGGTCGATACAGGCAGCCGCTTAAGTCTTTTCGGACAACTGATTGTCCTGTTTCTGATCCAAACCGGGGGGCTGGGTGTAACCACCTTTTCAGTTTATCTTTTTTCCTATCTGGGTAACGGTTTCAGCCTGCGCAGTCGCAAACTGATCGAAGAAACCCTGCTGCCCTTTCCCTATGGCTCTCTTAAGGAATTGATCCGGGGAGTCTTTATTCTGACCTTCGCTATCGAGGGCCTCGGAACCCTGCTGCTGAGTCTCCGGCTGGTTCCGGAGCTGGGCTGGAGCCAGGGTGTTTACCGCGCGGCATTTCACTCCATTTCGGCTTTCTGTAATGCCGGGTTTGCTCTTTTCCCCAATAGTATCGAAGGATTTCGTGGTGATCCTCTGATCAATCTGACCCTGATGTTTCTGATTATCACCGGCGGACTCGGCTTTCTGGTTCTACAGGAAGTCCTGGGAATGACCCGGCGGAAAAAGGGGCGCAGACACCGTTTATCACTCCACAGTCGTCTGGTTTTACTGAGCAGCCTGATCTTGATTCTGGGTGGGGCCCTGCTTCTCGGACTGCTTGAAGCCCCTTCTGAACTGCACCGTCTGAGCCCAGGGGAGGGTTTCTGGACCATGCTGTTTCAATCGGTTTCAGCCCGAACTGCCGGATTCAACAGCCTGGATCTCAACCTGCTTGAAGTCCCTTCACTCTTTTTGCTGATGATCCTGATGTTTATTGGTGCCTCGCCCGGCTCCTGCGGGGGCGGAATCAAAACCACCAGTCTGGCCCTGATCTTTGCCATCCTGAAAAGCCGTCTTCGTGGTGACAAGCACACCAATATTTTTCGCCGAACCATTCCCGAAGAACTGACCACCCGGGCCCTGACCCTGGTCCTGTTGTCAATTCTGGTCTGCGGAATCGCCATTTTCGCCCTGCTTGCGGTTCAGACCTCTGGTCTGCCAGCCACTGAAAGCCGCGGCGCATTTATCGCCTATGTTTTTGAGGCCATCTCGGCCTTTGCCACCGTCGGGCTCTCTCTCGGTGTCACCCCGACCCTGGTTCCGGCAGGAAAATTGATTATTATCGGTCTGATGTTTATTGGCCGTGTCGGTATTCTCACCCTGGCCTTTGCCTTTGTCCGTCGGGCACGTCGGACCTCGGTCATCTACAGCCAGGAACAGATCATGATAGGATAATGCCATGAAACGTTTTTGTGTGATCGGTGCAGGTAATTTTGGCTTTCATCTCGCTTCAAACCTGTACAACGAAGGGCATGAAGTGATGGTGATCGACAATAATCGCAGCCATATTCAGCAGTTACAAGAGCATTGTTCGTTCGCCATTCTGGCAGATGCCGCGGATCGTGAGTTTCTCGAAGCGCAAGGAGTCGCAGCAATGGATGCCGTGGTGGTCGCTATCGGTGAACGGTCCCATGCCGCGACCCTGACCACGCTGTTTCTGAAAGAGCTGGGTGTCAAACGCATTCTGGCCAAATCGGTCAATGAAGATCACGGGCGTATCCTGAGCAAGGTGGGCGCCCACGAAATCATCAATCCCGAAAAAGATATGGCGATCAAGGTTGCACGAACCATGGCCAGCCCCAATATTCTCGATATGCTGTCGATGACCGATGACTATAGCCTGAATGAACTGGCCCCCCCGCAAAGTTTCATCGGCAACAGTCTGATCGACCTTAATCTGCGGCACAAATACGGGATCTTCGTCCTCGGAATCAAAGATGTCCTGACAGATGAGTTTACGCTGCTGCCTCCCGCCGACCACGTTATCCGCGACAGCGATATGCTGTTGATCTTCGGCCAGCTCAAGGACATCAACCGGGCTCTCGAAAAAGGCTGACCAATTCTGACAATCATTCCGTTAAAAACCTGACTCTGTCACCAACTTTGACAGATAGACAACAAATCAGGTTATAATTCCGGGATAAGCCTTTTACCCTGGAGTCCGCATGTCGCTAAATCCATTTTTGCCGCCACTGTGTCTTTTCTCTGCCCTGATGGTTGCCACCCCGCAACCAGTTTCTGCCAATCGCCTGAAAGAAGAACAGAGTCCCTATCTTCTTCAGCATGCTGATAATCCGGTCGACTGGTTTCCCTGGTCTGACGCAGCCTTTGCCCTGGCGAAAAAAAATCAGCGTCTGATCTTTTTGTCGATCGGCTATTCAACCTGTCACTGGTGTCATGTGATGGAACATGAGAGTTTCGAGGACGAAGAGGTTGCCGCCTTACTGAACAAGGATTTTGTCGCGATCAAGGTTGATCGCGAAGAACGCCCCGATATTGATCAGTTTTACATGCAGGTTGCGACCCGGCTGACCGGCCAGGGCGGCTGGCCCCTGACAATCATCATGACACCCGAGAAGATTCCACTGTTTGCCGCCACCTACATGCCCAAAGAAAGCCGTTACAATCGTCCCGGATTGCTTGATCTGCTGCCGCAAATAGCCAGTGCCTGGGCCGATCATCCACAGCAACTCAGCACGGATGCCCAGGAGTTTCTTGCCCGCTTTACCCCGACAGCCAGTCAGCAGACTTTTTCTGCCGATTTTTCCCGGCAGGCACTCCGCCAGATAAAAGCCGGGTACGATGCTCAATATGGAGGGTTCGGTTCGGCCCCCAAGTTTCCCCGTCCGCACCAGCTGGCCTTTTTACTCCAACACAACAGGCTTGATGCAGACCCGCAACTACTGGAAATGGTGGGAAAAACCCTGACGGCAATGCGTAATGGCGGCATTTACGATCAACTTGGTTTTGGCTTTCATCGCTATTCAACCGATGCCAGGTGGCTTCTGCCTCACTTCGAAAAGATGCTCTACGATCAGGCAGGACTGGCCGATCTTTACCTGCAAGCGTTCCAGGTCACCCGAAAACCTCTTTACGCAGAGACTGCCCGTGAAATATTCCTCTACCTCCAGCAACGGATGCAAGACCCTCAGGGAGGTTTTTATTCTGCCGAAGATGCCGATACACAAGGCGTTGAGGGACAAACCTATCTCTGGCAGAAGAATGAACTGCTGGAGATTCTCGGGCCCCGGACCGGCGAGCGTCTCAGTCGTTTTTTTCATGTGGAAGACCAGGGTAATTTCAAACCGGAGGTGGCCGATGGCACAACCCGGGACAATATCCTTCATCGCCGTGAAACCCTTGAATATTGGGCGAGACAGTTTGAAACCAGCCCGGAAAGCCTGAAAAACAAACTGGAAGAGGCACGTCAGATCTTGCTGCAAAAACGCAATGAACGGCCACAGCCCTTTCGGGATGACAAAATTCTGGCCGCCTGGAACGGCATGGTTATTTCGGCATTCAGTCGGGGAGCCCGCGTCCTGGATGACGACAGTCTGCTCCAACAGGCGGAGAAATGCGCGGATTTTATTCTGACAGAAATGCGCACTGACGAGGGTCGCCTGCTGCGCCGTTGGCGTAACGGGCAAGCAGCGATTGCCGCTTTTGGCGAGGACTACGCCTACGTTGCCAGAGGTCTGCTCGATCTGTATACCGCAACTCTTGACCCGCAGTACCTGCAACAGGCGATTGTTTTTGCCACAATCCTGTTCAATGACTTTGCCGCCGATGGCACCATCTACACCAGTGCCGACCTCAAGGAGTTGCCGCAACGGACCAGCGAACGTTACGATGGAGCCATCCCGTCAACACCCTCGATCGCCCTGGAGCTGGCGGCAAGACTCTCGCAACTGACCGGAGACTCTCGCTGGCAAAAACAGGCTGAACACCTTCTGCAAGGAGCCGCCACCGAGGTCAAACACTATCCGCAAGGGTTTCCTCACCTGCTGGCAGCAGCAGAAAGGATCATAGGCTCTTCTCGTGATCTGGTCATTGTCGGCCCGAGTGAAAACCCGCAAACACAGGCATTGCTGAAAATTGCCCGCACTTCATACCAGCCATTGATGACCCTGCTGCTGGTCGTACCGAATAACCGGTCACAAATGAGTGAAATTGCCCCCTTCACTCGAGAAATGAAAATGCTTGACGGGCTGGCAACCGCTTACCTGTGTACCAATCATGCCTGTGGTCGCCCAATCACCGACCCGGCAGAACTGGCAGCAAAGCTGTAAATCAATATCTGCCTGAACTGCTTGACGATTTGGGGAAGCTGGCACCTATTCCCGCATACGGACATGGGGTTGGGGCACCGGGATCGGTTGTTCAAGGCCAACTTCGCTTTCCAGTTGACGTAAATGACGCAGCGTTGCTTCGAGAAACCGGCCTTTAGGACCAACATCCTGATAGACCCGAATCTGTCCGGGAACCGATTCAGACTCCAGAAAATCGCCCTTTTCGCTCGGCAAAGACCGCACCAGCTGGTCGACAGAGGCTGCAACCAGATCGGCAATAATTTCGGTTTTGGTCCGTGCCGGATAAATTTCGCACAAAGCGGCAACCTTGGCCGCAGTATCAATCGGCAATCGAATCGAGATTTGTTTGGGTGTCAGGGGGTGTTTTGTTTCCTCATGCCAACGTAAAACAAGATCCTGTGGTTCCATGGTGCCCTCCTCCTGGGAAAAAGTTCGATGAATGTTCCATGACATTAAAGCCCAGCTTTCTCTCAAGGGTCAACTATTGGTAGAATCCGCGCACAGATATTGAGGGCATAAACGCCCGGAGTTAAAACAGGAAGAGCTGGCTTGTCCCGTCCAGATCATTACAAGGGAGATAAATATGCAGGTTATTGTTGATCTTTGTATCGTTCCACTGGGAGTTGGTGTTTCGGTTTCATCCTATGTCGCGGCCTGTCAACAGGTTCTCGAAGAGGCCGGACTAACCATCGTTCTGCATGCTTACGGCACCAATATCGAAGGAGACTATGATCAGGTTTTCAGAGCCATCCGCCAGTGCCATGAACGGATTCACGAGATGGGTGCGCCTCGCATCACAACCACCATCAAACTGGGAACTCGCACTGATCGAGCCCAAACCATGGCCGATAAAATTGCAAGTGTTGAACGCAAACTGGTTTGACCGGCGGGCACGGCTGAGGGATGCCTGAACCTCAGGCATCCTGCTCCGGAAAATTAAACCGGAAACCGGATGGTTTTGAAGACAGGGAATTTGCATCCCGCAGGAAATTTTTGCGCAATTCGGACTCCGAAATTGGCCGACTGAAGAGATAACCCTGACCAAGATGGCAGCCACGAGAGGCCAGAATCTCCATCTGTTGCTGTGACTCAATCCCTTCTGCTATCGCTTCCAGATTCATACTTCGACCCAGAGCAATCACGGCATCGACGATAACAACCGGCTCTTTATCATCTCCCAGCCGAAAAACAAAAGAATGATCTATCTTCAATTGATCTACCGGAAAACGATTGAGGTAACTCAACGATGAATACCCGGTGCCAAAATCGTCAATCGCCAAGCGAATACCACGCATCCGCAGATCACTCAGGATGGTGATGGTGGATTTTACATCGCGCATAATAATGCTTTCAGTAATTTCCAGCTCCAGAAATTCAGGATCTATCCCGGTTTCGGTCAAAATCAAATCGACCGTTTCGCAAAAATCGGGTTGTTTGAGTTGGCGTCCTGAAATATTCACCGCCATCCGCAACGCCGGATAGCCCTGTTGTTGCCAACGGACCTGCTGATGACAGGCCTCGCGCAGAACCCATTCGCCAATCGGACCAATCAAGCCGGTCTCTTCGGCCAGAGGGATAAAATCATCGGGCGGGACCAACCCCTGCTGTGGATGATGCCAACGGACCAGAGCCTCAACTCCGATCAATTGCCCCGTTTTCAAATCGACCTGCGGCTGATAGAAAAGACAGAGCTGTTCTTCGTCGAGTGCCAGGCGCAGATCACGTTCGAGCAAAAGCATTTCATGGGCGCGCGCGTTCAGCCGGGGCGTGTAGAACTGATAGTTGTCCTTGCCTTCTTCCTTGGCATAATACATGGCAACATCAGCACACTTGAGTAGCTCTTCGGCAGTATCCGCATCAGCGGGGTACATACTGATGCCGATACTGCCGGTTGCGACCAGTTGATAGTTATCGACTTCGGCACTGCGACATAATTCACGTCGGATTCGCTGCGCCATGGTGGCAACGGTTTGAAAACTGTCGACCTCCTCCAACAGCACCAGAAATTCATCTCCCCCCAGTCGAGCAACCGTATCACCTTCGCGTACCGAGGCTCTCAGCCGCCGGGCAACTTCCATCAACAGGCGATCACCAACTTCATGTCCCAGGGTATCGTTGATATTCTTGAAACGGTCAAGATCAATAAACATCAGGGCCATCTTGCGCTTTTTGCGCTGGGCCTGGGCCAGGGCATGCCGCAACCTGTCTTCAAACAACAACCGATTCGGCAGATCAGTCAAGGGATCGTGATGAGCCAGATGCTGAAGCCGTTTTTCATTTTCACTCAGCAACTCCTCAACCTTGAGCCGATCAGTAATATCTCGCGAAGCCTCGATAATCCCGCGCAAACTACCATCAACATTCCACAGCGGTGATGCTGTCAACTCGTAAATCCGGGCATCCTTGCCCTGCTTATGGCGATGAATCATCGTGACCGTCTCACCGGTTTCCTGTACCTTCAGCAGCGGACAGGGATAATCATCTCCCTGACAGGGTTTTCCGCCCTGATGGAGCAACTCGTAGCAGCAGAAATTGTTCTGATCGTAGGGACGACCCGCCAGCGACTGGGCGGCAACCCGATTCATCATCAAAATTTTATAATCGGTCGCAATGACGGTGATCGGATCAGCAACACCATCGATGACGGTCTGCAAAAACCGATGTTTTTCAGCCAACTCGTTCTGAAACTGGCGTCGCTCTGACGTATCGTGAATAACGGCACAAAGAAGTTTGCGCCCCCCGACAATCATCGGACCACAATACACTTCGACATCACAGGTGCTGTCGTCTGCCAGACGGTGGACAAACTCGAACTTGTGTTCGACGCCATCCTGAACTTCGGCAAGTATCGCCCGGATCTCCTCGGGTGGTGCCGTATTGATCTGCTGGATCGGCAGCCCCCTTAATGCTTTGCGTGAATAACCATAAAACCGGCTGGCTGCCGGATTGGCATCGACAATCTGTTCGGTCTGCGGATCAATCAATAATATCACCGACTGGTTTTCTTCAAAGAGCACCTGGTACTGCTGTTGACGTTCTTTCAGTTCATCTTCGATGCGTTTTCGGTCACGCAATTCTTTTTTCAGCAGGCGATTCTTCATTTTCACCTGATGGGTTTGCAGCCTGACCTTGCGCTGGGTTAAAAGAATAATCAGCCACATGGCCAACAGAGTGGTCACCAGAGCCGTCAGCAAAGGAACAAACCAGACAGGTAGCAGGTTTGCTTTATGTCCTGGTGACAACCACTTGGTCAGGAGTTGATGATAAGGAGAAGTATCCTGCTTTTTCCACCGTCTCAAAACAGTGTCAAATTCAGTTTTAAGGGCACTTCCTCGCCCCCTGGCAAAAGCGATCCGGACATCAACCGGATTTATCAGAACAGAACTTGGGACGAGGTTGAGTTTTTCCCGATGCCAGGCACCGAAAATTCGATTGACCAAAGCTGCATCAGCTCGGCCATCCTTAACCGCATGCAAGGCGCGATCATAATTGGCAACCTTGACAATCTGAATATTCAGATCAAAATTATGCGCCAGCTCACGCAGGCCACCTGCCCCCTCCAGATAAACATCATCCCTGACGGCCGCAACACGTTTGCCATTCAGATCCAGAATTGATGAAACTGTCGCCCGGGAGGGAATAAATATTTGTCCCCAGTTGGAAAGAACGGTCGTTTTCAGAAAATCATATTTTTTGCTTCGTTGTGGGGTAAATGCAATCGGAGCCAACAGGTCGATCTTACCCTGATCAAGCTGTTGCAGACATTCGGACCAGGAACAAAAGACGTACGTCAGGGACCAGTCATGATCACGATCGGCGGCAAGTAGCTCGGGGAAAAAACCACTGGGATTTCCGGCTTCATCAAGAAATGACAGAGGAGGGTTTTGGTAAACTCCGACACGGTAAACATTCTTCGCCGCTCGAAGAGATCCAACCGGCAAAAATAATAGACCTGTCAGCAATAACAAACAAAGCCGTCGCACACACATCCCCTGCACCAACAAGGATTAATACTGACAAATTAGAACAATACTAATTAAGCAAGTATTACGCTATTCCTTACAAGATGCAAGTTTTGTATGAATTGAAAAACTTCTTTTCGGATACCTTGTTCGGTTCTTTGCGGCAATAAAGCAAATAAGCCCAGGCATAATGGCCGACAGCCGTTATCTCTAACGCCGCCGTTGCAGGTGCGACAACTCCTCTTTAAGTTGCAGATAGTTATTGAGACGCTGCGGATCAAGCTGTTGGTCCTTGAGTGCTTCCCTGACGGCGCAGCCCGGCTCACTACGATGGCCGCAATCGGAGAAACGGCACTGCAACGCCAGGGCTTCAATATCAGCAAAAGATTCGGCAAGATCCTCTTCTTCACCCCAGAGGTGCAGTTCACGCATACCCGGGTTGTCCATCAAAATCCCCCCGGTCGGCAGCAGAAAAAGCTCTCGATGGGTTGTCGTGTGGCGTCCTTTGCCCAGGGTCCGGCTGACTTCAGCAACCTTTTGTCGATCCTCACCAAGCAGGGCATTGATAATTGTTGACTTGCCAACCCCGGAAGAACCCAGCAGGGCCAGGGTTTCACCGGGCCTGAGATAACCTCTGAGTTGTTCGACCTGATCCTGCTCTCTGGCACAAAGCAGTTCAACTGGTGCCTCACCAGCCACTTCCAGTACCTGCTGGCGCTGTCTTTCTGTGGTCGTACTGAGGTCGGCTTTGTTCAGGACAACCACAGCCTCGGCCCCTCCGGCAGTCACCAGGGTCAGATAACGCTCGATTCGTCGCAGACTGAAATCCTGATCCAGACCACAGACAATGAGGACACGTTCAACATTGGCGGCAATCACCTGTTGTTCAATCCGTTCACGCCCTTTGCCTTTTCGTCGGCCCGGAAGGTTGCGCGCAAAAGAGGAAAAACGCTCCAGAATCGCATGGATGATCCCCCGCTCCTGTTCCAACTGAGGTTCAACAACCACCCAGTCGCCAACAACCGGCAAATCCTGCCGACCACCTGCGCGATGACGTAACTTGCCCGCAAAACGAACCGTCAACTCCCCGGCTTCGCAAATAACCCGAAAATAATTTTTTTCACCACGAATCACCCGGGCAGGCAAAAAGCCCTGGGCAGAAAAGGCCGAGAATTGGCGGGCAAAGTTATCGTTCCAGCCGTAATCGTCAAGAATCATGACGCAAGGTTAGCATGAAGTTTGCGGACATGCCACGCCCGAAGCATTGGAAACGGGGCATGTCCGCAACAAGTAGAAGCGCTCAATCGTCAGTATCTTCAAGTTCGTCATCTTCATCATCAACCGTTTTCTTCTTGCCAAAAAGACGGGCGACGATAATTCCGACCTCGTACAAAAGAATAAAGGGAACCGCGATTGAAGCCTGGGAAAAAACATCCGGCGGTGTCAGAACCGCACCGATCACAAAGGCCAGCAAAAGAGCAATCTTGCGCTTGGCTGCCAACCACTTGTAATCGACTATCCCCATACGAGAAAGAAAAAAGATAATGATCGGAAGCTCGAAGACCATACCAAAAGCAAACAGTAACCGGGTCGACAGGGTCAGATAAGCCCCCATCGACAACATGGCATTGATCTCGCCACTACCCGTTCCGAATTTAACCAGAAAAGTGAAGATCGTTGGAAAAACAAAAAAGAAGCCAAAGTAGGTGCCAACCCCGAAACATAAACAGCTGGCCAGGACAAATGGCACCGCAAAACGTTTTTCATTTTTGTAAAGTGCCGGGGCGATAAATCCCCAGATTTGCCACATAATAATGGGCAAAGCGACCAGAACACCGGCAACTGCCGCAACCTTGAGATAGGTGAAAAAGGGTTCGGTCGCCTGGATAAAAACCAGGGAGCTGCCCTTGGGAAGAGCCGACTGAACCGGTTCTGACAAAATTTTGAACAGCTTTTCGGCAACAGAATAACAGCCCAGAAAAGCGACCAGCCAGGAAAGTGAAGCAATCATCAGACGTTTGCGCAACTCTTCAAGATGCGAAGTCAATGGCATCTCGTCAAACATCTGCCCCCTCCTGCGAATCGGTTGCGGTTTTCACCGCGTCACTTTTTGTCGCTGATGAAGCCTTGTTGGCAACACTGGCATCAGTGTCAGGATCGACTTCACCATCCACGTAAGGGTTGAAAGTCTCAGCGCCTGGTGGCGTCAGCTTGCCCTCTTTGAGAAGTCGTTCCTTGGTTTCAGCCACCCGGGTTTCTTCCTGCAAGGTGTTCTTGAACTCGTCCGTGGCACGCTTGAACTCGGCAAAGCCTTTTCCCAGAGCACGGGCCAGATCGGGCAGTTTTTTGGGCCCGAGCACCATCAGGGCCAGAGCCCCGATCAGCAAGAGTTCGGTCATTCCGATTCCGAACATGGAAGCACCTTTCGCAACAAAGCAGAGTTCGCTCCGCAGATCAACAGACCAGGGTTTGAACAGAGTTGAAAACTGATGACCAGACGCCAGAATATTCACGTCCGAACTGGGCGAGAATAGCGGTTTGCACCGTGAACTGTCAAGCCGATGCACGGGGTGAAACAATTGACTTATCAGGGGGTTTGGTCTAGCATTCGCGTCCGGCACCCTATACTGAACAAGACAGGAAGTAGCTCAAATGAATCAGGAACAGATCAAGGCGCGGATTCTGCAACTGGCCGCAGAACACAATGTCCTGCTGATGGCCCACAATTACCAGCGTGACGAAATTCAGGAGATCGCTCATATTACGGGAGATTCTCTTGGTCTATCGATTGAGGCCGCACGCACCGACAAAGATATCATCGTTTTTTGTGGTGTTCACTTCATGGCGGAAAGTGCCGCCTTGCTCAGCCCGCAAAAAACGGTACTTCTCCCTCGGCAGGATGCCGGATGTCCGATGGCTGACATGGTCACTCCCGCAGGTCTGCGAGAGATGAAACAACAATATCCCAACGCGACGGTTGTCACCTATGTCAATTCGAGCGCCGCAGTAAAAGCCGAAAGCGATATCTGCTGCACCAGCTCCAACGCTGTCAATGTGGTCCGCTCTCTCGATACGGATGAAGTGCTGCTGGTTCCGGACCGCAATCTTGGCCGTTACATTGCGGCCCAGGTCGACAAAACCTGCCATGTCTGGGAAGGCTACTGTCCGACCCATGAGCGGCTGCAAATCACCGAAATTGAGAAGGCCCGGGCAGAACACCCTGACGCCATTTTTATGGCTCATCCCGAATGCGCCCCTGAAATTCTCGAGTTGGCCGATCATATCTGCTCAACCAGTGGCATGTATGACTATGCCACCAAGAGTCCGGCTACCACATTTATTGTCGGCACCGAAATGGGAATTCTCTATCGTTTGCGCACTCAGAATCCGGATAAAACCTTTATTCTGCCAAGCGAAGGGCTGATCTGTCCGAACATGAAACTGACCTCTCTGGACGACCTGCTCAAATGCCTCGAGACGCTGAGTCCGGTTGTCACTGTCGACCCGCAAATTGCAGAGAAGGCCCGCTTGACCCTGGATCGCATGCTCGCTGTTCCACGCGATTGAGAACAGTCTGCCTCATTGTCTTGACCGGGCATCCTGCGGGCAGCTAGCGGACAGGGCAACAATCCGCATTCGACCATGAAGTTGATCCTTTTGCTCCACAGGATCCACTTCACACCTCATGCAGGCAATCATGGATCAGGAGATTTCCCAGCACATCAACTATGCGACGGCGCAAAGCCTGCTTGACGGCTTTGCCGACCCTGACCGAGAACTCGAAATTCTCGGTCTGACCGGATCAAGTGATGCGGCCCTGCTTGCCAAAACCCTGGGGCACAGCACCCGTCCATTACTAATTGTCAGCGCCAGTCAAAAAGAGGCCGGGCGCTTGTTCTCCGACTTGCAGTTTTTTGCCCCGCAACCCGAGAAAATAGGCTTTTTCCCCCACTGGGAACTCGGCCCCTACGATCCGCTGACACCCCACCCCGAAGTTGAAGCAACCCGTCTGGAAACCCTGACGCGCCTGCTCAATGCCGAACTCGACGCTCTGGTTGTTCCCTTACGTGCCTTGATGCAGCGAATTATTCCGCGCCCGATTCTGGCAGAGCTGTCTTTGGTTCTGAAACAGGAAGATGAATACTTGCGTGACAACTTGCTGCAACAGCTGCATAACCTCGGTTATCAGGCTGTTTCTCTGGTCGAGGACCCGGGCTCCTTTGCAGTACGTGGCGACATTGTTGATATCTTTCCTGCCGATTCGTCTCTGCCGGTCCGCCTCGACTTTTACGGTGACTTCATTGAACGAATGCGTCGCTTTGATCCCACAACTCAGCGTTCACAGACCGAAGAACTCAGCCAACTGCGGCTGATCCCCTCACGTGAACTCTGTCTCAGTGGAAAACATCTGGACTATCTGCTGCGTAATCTGAAACAACGCTGCGATGAACTGGAGCTTCCGCGAACCCTGCGCGAAGGAATCAGCGAAGAGCTGAAAGAAGGAATCCTCGCCCCGGGACGCTCATTTCTGTTGCCTCTGAACTATCCGGGTCTCGAAACCCTGTTCGACTATCTTCCCGATGCCGATCTGATTTTAAACGATCCACCGGCAATCGAGCAGGAAAGTGATCTGTTCATCGGCGACATTCGTGAGGGAGAACAGCGCCAGAACAAAAACCGCCAACTTCACGTCCGGCGCCAGGACCTTTATCTGGATGCTGAAGAACTTGAAACAGCCTTTTCCCGCTATCGGCACGTCAATTTCAGTCGCTTAAGGGTTTTCCAGCTCGATGACCAGCGTCAGAGCTACCATTTTGACAGTCGTGGCAATGCCGATCTGCGCGCCAGTCTGGCTCCGGGACAAGAAGGGCTGTCTCCTCTTCTTGAGCGTCTGGAACGCTGGAGTGAAGATGACTGGCGTGTTCTTCTGGTCTGCCGCCAACCGGGACAGACCAAACGCCTGCAAGAGCTCCTGAATGAAAATGGCTGGCAGCTGCCACTTCGCCAGCAATCGGCCCTGGATAGCCTCCCACCTGGGGTTCCGCAACTTCAGGTGGGTGACCTTTCGGCAGGCTTCCGCCTGCCCCACGATCAGCTGGTCATTATCACCGAAGAAGAAATTTTCGGTCAGCGCAGTCACCATCGCAAACCGGGACGCAAGGCAGCCCTCAAACTTTTTTCCAACCTGGCCGATCTGCGCGAAAATGATTTCATTGTTCACACCGACCATGGTGTTGGCCGTTATCTGGGACTGATTCACCTGGCAACCGGCGGTGTCGCAGGTGATTACCTTCATCTTGAATATGCCGGAGCCGACAAGCTCTATCTGCCGATCGAACGCATCGAGAAGGTCCAGAAATATATCGGTGGTGAAGGGGCTCAGCCACGTCTCGACAAGATGGGTGGTCAGGGTTGGGAAAAAGCACGGCTCAAGGCCAGAGCAGCTATTGAGGAACTGGCACGCCAACTGCTTGAAATCTACGCCCGCCGTGAGCTGTGCGAGGGATTTGCCTTCAGCCCTCCTGATCGACTGTTTCGCGAATTCGAGGCAACCTTCCCTCACGAAGAAACCAACGATCAGGCTGCTGCCATCGCCGACACCCTGAGTGACATGTGCTCTTCCAAACCGATGGACCGCCTGGTTTGTGGTGATGTGGGTTACGGCAAAACCGAGGTCGCTCTGCGCGCGGCAGCCAAGGCCGTTCTTGACAGCAAACAGGTTGCATTACTTGTCCCGACAACGGTTCTTGCCCAACAACATTGGCAAAGCTTTCGTGACCGCCTCAAGGACTTCCCGGTCCGGGTTGAAATGATTTCCCGCTTTCGAACTCCGGCAGAGATTCGCAAGGTCCTGGAAGGGATGGCCAATGGCCAGGTCGATATTGTCATCGGGACTCATCGCTTGTTGCAACGTGATATCCGCTTCAAGGATCTGGGTCTGCTGATTATCGACGAAGAACAACGCTTCGGTGTCAGTCACAAGGAAAAACTGAAAAATCTGCGGGCCGAGGTCGACACCCTGACTCTGACGGCAACCCCGATTCCACGGACCCTGCATATGAGTATGACCGGCATGCGTGACCTGTCGGTCATCGAAACCCCACCTGTTGATCGTCTGGCAATCCGTACCTATGTCACCCGGTTTGATGATGATCTGATTCGTCAGGCGATCCTGCGCGAACTGCGACGTGGTGGCCAGGTCTACTTTGTCCACAACCGGGTCCAGACAATTCAGGCAATGGCCGAACATCTGCAACAGCTGGTTCCGGAAGCAAAGATTGCAGTAGGTCACGGGCAGATGGCCGAAAAAGAACTGGAAAAAACCATGCTCGATTTTATCGAGGGCCGCAGCAACCTGCTGCTGGCTTCAACGATCATCGAAAATGGTTTGGATATCCCAACTGCCAACACAATTATCATCAATCGTGCCGACTGCTTCGGGCTGTCACAACTCTACCAGCTGCGCGGCCGGGTCGGACGCTCTGATCGCCGTGCCTATGCCTACCTGTTGATTCCTGGAGAAGCCTCTTTGACCCGTGAAGCTCGTGAACGTCTCAAGGTTTTACAGGAACTGACCGAACTGGGCTCCGGATTTCGAATCGCCAGCCATGATCTTGAACTGCGCGGAGCCGGGGATCTGCTCGGGGCCAAACAGTCCGGTCCCATTGCGGCCATCGGTTTTGAACTCTATACCGAACTACTGGAAGAGACGATTGAGACCTTGCGTGGCCGGGAACGCGAAGAACGGATTGACCCGGAAATCCGCCTTGGGCTTTCGGCCTTTTTGTCTGAAAAATACCTGCCCGATCCGAATCAACGCTTGCAGTTTTATCAACGTCTGGCCGCCGCAGAAGATGACCGGCAAATCTATGATATTGCTGACGAGCTTCAGGATCGTTATGGCAGTTTGCCTGCCGCCGGAGAATTGCTGCTGGGAACAATGCGCCTGCGTATTATTCTCAAACAGCTCCGAATTGAGTTGCTTGAATATGATGGCCGCCGTTTAAGTCTGCGTTTCCATGCAACAACTCCTGTGTCGCCCACACTCATTCGCGAACTGCTCGAAAACGAACCACAACGCTACAAGTTATCTGCCGATTTCCGTCTGACCATTGCAACAGGCCGCTGGAAGGGCGAAGAACTTATTCGTGAAACCCGGCGTGAACTGCAAAAACTTCAGGCCGAAAAAGGGATTGAATCATGAGGGTTCTCAACCAAATATTGCTTTTTTTTCTGCTGTTGCCACCGGTTCTTTTTCTCGGCGCCTGTCAGAACGAACCGACACCACTGATAAAAATCGGGACACGCCAGATCAGCCTCAATGAATTTCGTCAGGAAATTCAGCCCTTGCGCGCCGAACTGCTCCAACTGCCGACATCTCAACAGAACCTGTTGTTACGCCAGGCCCTGTCACAACTGATTGATCAGGAATTACTGCTCGACGAGGCCCAACAGCGCGGAATTGCAATCAGCGACGACGAGATGCAGCAGGCCCTGATTGATCTGCGCGGCAACTACTCTGCGGAAGAATATCAGGAGATCCTGCGTAGTTCAGGACAGGATCCTGACTACTGGTTACAACAATTGCGAATCAGGCTCCTCAGTGAAAAAGTGGCTGCCAGCGTAACCAAAGACAAAATTGCCATCGACGATCAACAGATCGAAGAATACTACCTGCAACACCTCGAAGATTACCGTCATCCAGACCAGTTGCAGGCACGGCAAATCCTGCTCCAGACCGAACAGGAAGCAACCCGATTGCGCAATCGGATCCTGGCGGGAGAATCTTTTGCCGCACTGGCCAGACAATATTCCCTGTCTCCAGATCATGAAAATGGCGGCGATCTCGGAACCTTCACTCGCGGTCAATTTCCCCCGGAGTTCGACAAGGCTCTCTTTTCTCTCACTCCCGGCCGCATCAGCCAGCCCGTTAAAAGCCCCTACGGCATCCATTTATTTCTGGTTGAAAAACGCTTGAAAGCCGGAGTCTTGCCCCTGGCCGAAGTACGGGATAAAATCCGCCAGCAACTACAGGCTCGTGAAGAGACACGCCTCTACCAGCAATGGTTGTTTGAATTGCGCGAAAAAACCAATGTCCAGATCGATTGGGAACAACTGGACAAACTGCACTTCAACAAGGCAGAATAGCCGCATTGCCCAGAAACTGAACAATCAACAGATTTGGCAAAAGATTTTATAACCAGAGACACAAAGGACACCATATCTCATGAAAAGATTCATCCTGCTGAGTCTGATGCTGTTGTGGGCCATCCCGGCAACGGCCAAACCACTGATCACCGTTGTTGCAATGGTCAACAACGATGCTGTTACCAGTTACCAGCTGGAGAAAAAACTGGCCACGATTATGGCCGCCGATACAGCCAAAAATCGGTTGAGCAAGGAAGAACATCAGGCCCTGCGCTTGAAAGTTCTCAACAGCATGATTGAAGATCTGCTGGTCGAACAACGGATCCACGAGCTGGGTCTGGCGGTCAGTGATCAGGAAATTGATAGCGCCATTGAAGATGTTCAACAGCAGAACAAGCTGACCCGAGACCAGCTGAAAACGGCCCTGGAAGCTCAGGGGATGTCCTTTGCCAGCTACCGGCAGAATCTGCGTAAGGAAATTCTGCGCTACCGGCTGATCAGTCGTGAAGTTCGCAGTAAAATAGAAGTCACCAAAGCACAGATCAGGACCTATTTCGAAGCCCATAAAAATGAATTCAAATCTCTGCCGACCTTGCATCTGGTCCGGATAAGCTACCCGATTCCCAAAGAAGCTGACGCCAAAACCAAAGAAATTCTGATGCAAAAAGCACAAATTGCCCGGCAACTGCTACTGGCCGGAAAACCCTTTGCAGAGGTTCTCAAGCAACTGGGAGACGCTGCCGAAGGGGGTGACATGGGCGTTGTGATTGAACAGGAGATGAATCCGCAACTGCGCCAGATGATCGCAGGACTTCAGGCCGGTCAGGTCAGCTCTCCCCAGGAAGCACTTGGCAGTATTCATCTTTTCAAGGTTGTGAGCCGGACTCCGGCAAAAGCTGAACTTAGCGATGAAATCAGAACCCGAATAGAAAAAATTCTCGCTAAACAAAACAGTGAAAAACGCTTTGCCGAATGGAAAAAAGGATTACGCAAAGACGCGGTTATCGACATTCGAATCTAAGGGTCTCACTCGGTTAATTTTACCTTCTCATTCTAAGTCATTTTCCTGAAAACGGTCGGGTTCTCCCGACCGTTTTCAGGTTCAACACAACAAAATAATGTCCATTCCCTGTATTGTCGTTCACCACCTGGATCAGATATACTGGTGGATTCACCGCAATGAAACGGGAGATTCACGATGCAACCACTTGTCATAACCATGGGAGATCCAACCGGCATTGGACCAGAGTTGATCCTGCGCACCCTGGCGACAAACCCGGTACCTTCAAGGCCTCTTCTGGTTGCCGGTGACCCGCAAGTTCTTGTTCAGGCTGCAGAGCGTCTGCATTTTGCACCACAACTGATTGCTGGCACCAACGATCGAATAATCCTGAAGTTCGCGCAAACCGAACTGGAGCTGCAGCCGCTGTCGCAACTTGATCCGAACCAGCTTATTTGCGGCCAGCCTGATACCCGCTGCGGCCAGGCAATGATCGACTACATTGAATGGGCCATCACCGAATGCCTGACAGGCCGTGCTGCCGCCATGGTGACCTGTCCCATCAACAAGGCGGCAATCAATGCTGCAGGCTGTCATTTCCCGGGACACACCGAATTGCTTGCCGAACGTTGCCAAACTGATCAGGTCACCATGATGCTGGCCGGGCGCCGTCTCAAGGTCGCTCTGGTCACAACCCATCTACCCTTGAGTTCAGTGTCAGGCCAACTCACGACCGCAAAAATACTTGAGACAATCCGCATCACCGCTCAGGGGCTGCGGACCCAGTTCAAATTACCCAATCCACGCATCGCGGTTTTGTCGCTGAACCCCCATGCCGGAGAACAGGGACTCTTTGGTGATGAAGAAAAACGCCTGATCCAACCTGCTATTGACCAGGCTCAAACACAAGGAATTTCGGCCAGCGGCCCGCACAGTGCCGATACGCTCTTCTACTTCGCAACCCGTGGTGACTATGATGCAGTCGTTTGCATGTATCATGATCAGGGGTTGATTCCGCTGAAACTTCTGCACTTTGATGACGCAGTCAATATTACCCTTGGCCTGCCCATTGTCAGAACCAGTGTCGATCATGGAACGGCCTATGATCTGGTCGGCACGGATCGAGCCAATACGGCCAGCTTGCATGCCGCGATCCAGATGGCAGATCAGATGGCCCACCACACCCAGAAGGTCAAAAGTTCTCATGATTGAAGAAATCCGAATTCGTGGTGCCCGCGAACATAATCTGAAAAATATTGATATTGATATCCCGCGCGATCAACTTGTGGTCATTACCGGGGTCTCCGGATCGGGCAAAAGTACTCTGGCTTTCGACACCATTTACGCCGAAGGACAGCGCCGTTACGTTGAAAGCCTGTCGGCTTATGCACGACAATTTCTTGAGCAGATGGAAAAACCGGATGTCGATCAGATCGACGGTTTGTCCCCGGCCATCTCCATTGAACAAAAAACCACTTCGCGCAATCCCCGCTCAACCGTCGGAACCGTTACTGAAATTCACGATTACCTGCGCTTGCTTTTTGCCCGGGCCGGGCAAATTCACTGTCATCGCTGTGGCCAGGAGATCAGCTCTCAAACTGTTCAGCAAATCGTCGATCAGGTCATGCTTGCCCCCGAGAAGACCCGCATCATGGTTATGGCGCCGGTGATTCGTGAACGCAAAGGGGAATACCGCAAAGAGCTGTTGCAGCTCCAGGCGGATGGATTTGTCCGGGTACGAATTGATGGCGAGATGCACGAACTGGGAGAAGAAATTGTTCTCGACAAACAACGGAAACACAGCATTGAAGTCGTAATCGACCGACTGGTCATCAAGCCGGGCATTGAGAGTCGCCTTGCTGATTCGATCGAAACAGCTCTCAAGTTGGCTGACGGACTGGTCAGGATTCAGGAACCGGATGGTGAAGGCCAACACTATTCCGCCAAACATGCCTGTATTGATTGTGGGCTTTCCTATCCCGAAATCACTCCCCGGATGTTTTCGTTCAACAATCCACACGGAGCCTGTCCTGATTGCAGCGGGTTGGGCACCCGGAACTACTTTGACATCGAGCAGGTGATTCCGGACCCTGATCTTTCGCTGCGCGATGGAGCCATTCTCCCCTGGGACAGTCGCACCGGGTACTACTATCAGGCCATGCTCGAAGCTCTGGCCGAACACTATGCGTTCAGTATGCGAACCCCTTTTTCCAAATTGCCGAAGAAGGTTCGCACAATCCTTCTGCAAGGCTCGGGGCAGGAAAAAATTAGATTCTTTTTTGACCAGGGCGAACGCCGTCATTACTACGAGAAACCTTTTGAAGGAATCTTGCCAAACCTGGAACGCCGCTATCGTGAAACAGATTCAGACGCAGTCCGGGAGAATCTCGAAAAATATATGAGCGTTGTTCCCTGTTCCAGCTGCGAAGGGGCGAGACTGCGACCCGAATCCCTCTACGTAAAAATTGCCCAAAAGAATATTCAACAGGTCTGTGCCATGGCAATTTCAGAAGCTCGTTCCTTTTTTCAGGACCTTGAGCTTCCGACCAAACAGGCTGAAATTGCCGAACGGGTTTTGAAGGAAATTCGTGAACGACTGGGATTTTTAAGTCATGTCGGACTCGACTACCTGTCGCTGGATCGGGCCTCCGGCACCCTGTCGGGTGGCGAGGGCCAACGGATCCGGCTGGCCACCCAGATTGGTTCATCCCTGATGGGAGTGCTGTACATTCTCGATGAACCCTCCATCGGCCTGCATCAGCGTGATAATAAACGCTTGCTCGAAACTCTGAAAAACCTGCGCGACCTGGGCAATACGGTACTGGTCGTTGAGCATGACGAAGAAACTATGCTCGCAGCTGACCACCTGATCGATATGGGCCCCGCAGCCGGTGTCCACGGTGGTGAGGTTGTCGTTGCCGGGCGGCCACAGACGGTGGTCGAGTGTCAGGAATCACTCACCGGGCAGTACCTCTCGGGCACACTTGAAATTGAAATCCCCGCCAGCAGACGAACCAGTTCACGAAAAATTGTTCTCCAGGGAGCCAGTGCCAACAACCTGCAAGAGGTCGATGTTGAAATTCCTCTGGGTGTTCTGACGTGCGTCACCGGGGTGTCCGGTTCAGGAAAATCCTCTCTGGTCATTGAAACCCTGTATAAAAGCCTCGCCCAGAAGCTGCATCGCAACCGTGAAAAAGCCGGACCGGTCAAACAGATTCTCGGGCTTGAACAACTCGACAAGGTTATCGATATCGATCAATCTCCGATTGGCCGGACTCCGCGTTCGAACCCGGCAACTTATACCGGTGTTTTTACTGACATCCGTGAGCTTTACGCCCGCCTGCCCGAAGCAAAAATCCGCGGCTATAAACCGGGACGTTTCTCGTTTAATGTCAAAGGGGGGCGTTGTGAAGCCTGCCGTGGTGATGGAATTATTCGCATAGAAATGCATTTTCTGCCCGATGTTTATGTTGAGTGCGAAGTCTGCCGCGGAGCCCGCTACAATCGCGAAACCCTTGAAGTCAAGTACAAGGGAAAAAGCATTGCCGATCTGCTCGACATGACTGTCAATCAGGCCAGCAGTTTTATGGAAAATCTGCCCCGCATCAGTAACAAACTTGAAACTTTGCGTGATGTCGGACTGGGCTATATCAAACTGGGACAAAGTGCCACTACTCTCTCCGGCGGTGAGGCACAACGGGTCAAACTGGCTCGCGAACTGGGCAAACGGGCCACAGGACGAACTATCTACATTCTTGATGAGCCAACGACCGGTCTCCATTTTGCCGATATCCACAAACTGCTTGAAGTTCTCAACCGTCTGGTTGACGGTGGCAATACTGTCGTGGTTATTGAGCATAATCTTGATGTGATCAAAACGGCTGATCATGTCATCGATCTGGGTCCGGAAGGAGGCCGGGGGGGAGGACAGATTCTGGTGACAGGCCCCCCGGAAAAGATCATACTCTGCACGCAATCCCACACCGGACAGTTTCTCAAACGCTACTTTCCCGACCTGTGATCAGTCGGCAAATGGCGTAGCGATATCGCCACAGATATTGCGCCAATGTGCAGCTTCTACCTGCCTTGCGACAATTATTGTCATTCTCGTAAACCCGACATTTCAGGAGAGATTCGCTCATTATAATGATGCATGACCTGCAACTCCCTGATGATTCAGGGAGTCTGGGAAATCTGGCAAGAATAATCATCCAATTTCATATCGGGCCATTTTTAGGAACAGGCTTTGCAACGTCTGAAACAGTGAATCGTACCAGTTCCCGGCGAAAGGATGCCCTGTGCTAAGAAAACTGACCTGCCTTGTTCTGCTCCTTGCCTTCACCAGCGCCTGTGCACCCACCCGTGCCCTGATCCAGTCAGAGCCTCCTGGTGCCATGGTGATGATTGACGGTCAGGAAATCGGCATGACACCGGTCAGCTACAGCCACGGCCTCTCATCCGGCGAACAACATGCCATTTCTCTGCAACACCAGGGCTTTGAACCTGTGGCCATGACCATCAAGGCGGACAAGACAGATTCTCATGCTCTCAAGCGCTGGCTGACTGCCGGTCTGATCTGGAGCCCCCTCTGGCTGGGAACCTTCTTCACCAAAAAGCTCAAAGAAAGCTATATGTTCGTCATGAAACGGACTCCGCCACAGGTAACCGCCAGCCTCACCAACGACGAAGCAAAATAAAAAAGTTTTTTTCAATTTTAAAGGACCGGCCTGTATCAGGCCGGTCTTTTTTGTCGCTGGCTCAAAACAGTCCCTCAACCTGAGCCACCAAGCCCGCAAGCCCCCTTTGATTTTCACTAAAAATCGACTATGATGATGCGCTGGAGTGAAAGATAGGGGCAGACAAGGAGCGGTCGATGGCAGGCAAATCATGTCCAGATTGCAAGGCGGAACTCAAAGGAGAGTATTGGTGTTCACATTGCAAAAGGGTTTTCAAATGTCCTATTCCCGGCTGTGAAGCAACGATTACCAAGCCTGGCACTGAAGATTGTCCTCGCTGCGGTCTGTTCTTTGCTGACTATCTGAGCCAACGTAAAATGTACCGCCGCTGTCCCAAGTGCAAAAAGAAACAGGGGCTTTCAGAGCAGCAGTGTCGTGCCTGCCGCCACTGGTTCAACTGTCCAACCTGCGGTGACCGAATTTCAACCAACGTAGTATTGACCTGCCCCCGCTGCGGCACCGGTCTACGTTAGGTTTCGCCTTCTTCATTCAGTAACGGCAACAGTTGACAAAAACGGCTGCCACCACCCGGGCGATCTTCGACCCACATCAGCCCGCTGTGAGCCTCGATAATTCTTCGGGCCAACGACAAGCCGATACCAAAACCTTTGCCGGTATGGTTGAACCCGCGCGATGAGTGGTGCAATGCCAGCTGCCCGCCGTAAAATGGCGTAAATATCTTTACTTTTTCTTCATCGCTGATCCCCTCTCCGTCATCTTCAACCGTCATCAGGACATAGTCTTTAAAACGACGCAGCCGAACCTCAATGTCGGGATAGAATATTCGCAACTGTTCCACCCGCTGCAACAATTCAACCGTAGAGCATTCAACACAACCCAGACGAATCTCTCCTCCGGGCTGTGTGTGTCTGATTGCATTATCCAGCTGAAGACGCAAGGCCTGTTTAACCAACTCAATATCAAGCAAAATATCAGGGCAGTTTTCTTCTTTACATCCCCGCAGGATCAAACAACGATCTGCGGCAACACTGCGAAACTCAGGCTCAAGGGCCAGAAAAATTTGTTGGGTCGTGCAACGATTGAACCGTGGCACAAACAGACCACTCCCAACCTTGTTGGCCGCCAGCAGGGCTTCAATTCGAGCCCGCAAATCGTCAACACCATCCAGCATACCATCCAGGCTGTTCCGCATTCGCTCGGGAAGATATTTCTGGGATTTTTTCATCAATTCGGCATTGCCAATGATTGTCGTCAGTGGGGTTTGAAGTTCATGTGATGCCAACGACACAAAGCTTTTTTTCATTTCATCGAGATGCTGCAACTCACGATGAGCCCGTCCCAGCCGATCCAGGCTGTCACGTAATTCACGCCGTGAACGTGCCAGGTTACGATTGCGCTCTTTTATCCGCCTGAACAAGCGACCCTGCTCACTGGCACTGGCAAGGTTTCTGCCCAGAGCCAGCAACAGGTGGCGCTCACGCTCGCTGAAAGGTCCTGACGAGCTCCTGGTGACACCGAGGATTCCATAGAGCTGGACTGCCGTCCGAACGGGGACAATCAGCCAGGGGGTATAACCACTGGTCTGGCAGACCTGGTGAAACAATGCCATTGACCCTGCGGGCATCACCTGAGGAGAATCCTGACTGTCAATCGGCTGATAGAGATCGACCTTCAGGGGAGGGAGACTCCGAATCAACTCAAGACTGGCTGGAGCTAAACCACGTGATGCGGTCAGGTCAAGTTGACCATGTTGCAGGGTCAGCAGACAGCTGCCATCGACATCCATCATATTGTGAATTTGGAACAGAACTTCTTCAGCAAATTCCAGTTCATTGGCGGCCTGATTGATCCGTGAACTGACGGCATAAAGCAGCATCAGCTCATGCTCAGTCTGACTATGCCTTTCACGGTTCCAGACCAGAGCTTCCCAGACTCGCTGACCAGAG
>JAJRWH010000060.1 GCA_024276935.1 Deltaproteobacteria bacterium | reverse complement strand
GGGCCTGCCTTAAGTTTGATCCAACCTCTCCGTTTAGCTGCTACTTTTTTCCGTGTCCATGTGGATGCCGAGATGTTTCTTATTGTGAATGAATGAACTTTATTTTGCCAAGGAGGTTATCTATGCGTTGGTCTTTGTTCGTGCTCTTTTTTCTTTTTGTGTTCTTGCCTGGCTGCGGTGGTGGAGGGGGAGACACTGCACCTGCTACTCAGCAGCCTACCTCCGGGAGCACAGGTACGACTGCTACCCGGAAGCTCAATGACACCGGAATTGTCCTGTTTGCTGACGCCACCAGTAACACTCTCACCAGCGAACCAGCTGGATTTGAAGGTCAGGATGCATCTTACGGCCGTGATGCTCAAGCCGCCGCAGGTTCTCTAACCAAAATCGGTGGTGGCCGGGCCGGTTTTGACTTTACCAAACTTGGCAGTGATGGCACGCCGCTGGCAGATCAGAGCGCCGTTTACGCCACCACCCCCTGGGACTGTGTGCGCGACAATGTCACTGGTCTGGTTTGGGAGGTCAAAACCGATGATGGTGGCTTGCGCGACAAATTGAATACCTATACCTGGTACAATGCCGACCCTGCTACCAACGGTGGAAGTGCCGGTGTTCAGAACGGCGGTAGCTGTACAGGTGGGATCGATTGCGACACCCAGGCCTACATCACTGCCATCAATGCTGCTGGTCTCTGCGGCTACAACGATTGGCGCCTGCCGCAGATGGAGGTATTAGTTTCTATCGTTGATTATTCTGTGGCTGTTTCCGCCTCAACTATCGATACCGATTACTTTCCCAACGCGACGCAGAATGGGTTCTGGTCGGCTTCTCCCGATGCGGGCGGTACCGGCTACGCGTGGTTCGTCCATTTCGGCGTTGGCTTTGGTGATTTCGACTTTAAGAGCAACGGAAGCGACGACGGCGTTCGGCTCGTGCGCGGCGGGCAGTGATTTGGCCTTTTTTCAAGGGTTGAACCATGGCCCGCTATGAACATTTGCCGATCTGGCGTGACGCTACTTGAGGAAGCGGTGTGCGGGGTTTCGCGTTATCACAAGTATGCTCCGGGTACCGGCCTGCGTCGCCAGGTGATGCGATATATAGATTTGTTTATGCAAGAACACAAAGGAGTGATCAGTGAAAAAATTTACCTTGATTGTTGTACTGAGTCTTTTATCTGTTGTTAACCTTTATGGCCAAACCTGCCAGACCGCCAGCATTACGGCGTCAACTCCGACCAGCCGCTTTACGGACAATGGCGACGGGACACTGGTTGACAGCGTCACCGGGCTGATGTGGAAAAAATGTTCCGAAGGGCAGAGCTACAATACTGCCACCTCCGGCTGTGATGGCACTGACGTAACGTATTCTTGGCAAGAGGCTCTGCAGCGGGCCTCGGCGGCCAACAGCGGCGGAGGCTTCGCCGGTCACACGGATTGGCGCCTGCCCGATATTAAGGAACTGAACTCCATCGTTGAGCGCCAATGCATCAACCCAGCCATCAATCTGGATATCTTTCCGGCAACATCCTCTTGGCAGTTCTGGTCGGCTTCGCCCTATGCGGATGCGAGCGTTACCGACGGCGCGTGGCTCATCAGTTTTGACGATGGCCATTACGGCATCGGCAATAAGAGCAACGGCCCCGTTGCCCGGCTCGTACGCGGCGGACAGTGATTTGACCTTTTAGCGTTTTTTGCTTCGCCCTGTAATTCGTCAATTCAGCTTACGCGAACAAATTCATTTTATGCCCCGCAGCTTCGGTTGCGGGGCGATTTTGTTCATGCCAACACGAGAAGCGATTTCAATGAAAGCCTTCCCTAGAGCTGAAAGTTTCAGGCTACAGTCCGTTCTCTTCAGCTTGAATATTTCAGTTTCTCCAAGCCCCTGAAAACTCAGCAGAACTAACATAATTACGCACAATTTCCCGCCTGGCATCGCCCTTGCTCTTTAGAACCGTCAGACATTGCTTCTTCTTTTTGATCTGACTTCTAAAGGGCGTAATCATGAAATCACTTTTACCTGCCGTACTGTTGGGGTTCTTTCTCTGCACCCAAGCTCAGGCCTTTGAGGTCAACGGTGCGCTGCCGTATCCTTGGGAGCGCACCTACGATGAGATCCGCGAAGACTTGCTGTCGGTCGGTGACCAGCTTGTTGAAGAAAAGGGCGACCTGCTGGTGGTGCGTTCACATTCAGACCGGGACTTACGGGTTGCGTACCTGTTTTCTTCAGGAATGCTCTGTGCTGTGTCGAGCACAAAGACCTCGCATTCTGCGGATTATTCCTGGGTTTTATCAACCATGGGCGTAGAGGACAATGGGTCACCGGATAAAGTGGAACCATTGATGTCGAAGATGGGAGTTCCTGGATACGAATTTACTTGGCGGCAGGGTGTCCAGATGAAGAGAAACCGGTTTTTCCCTGTTTCTGTCGTTACGCAGGATGACGAACAGACACGCTGGGATCTTGTGGCCGATGAACTCGTGGTGGATGTCGATCTTTGCCCCACTGCCGATTTTGCTGACGATTTACTTGAAAATTATGAGTAGGTTGTCGTTGGGTCCAGAAAAATCAACAATGGCGGCCTTTTGTGAATGTCAGCAGTCTCTGGGGCAGATCAGAGGGTTCCTTGATGGTTCGGTGACGATTGATGCTGGCAGCCTGTCTTCACGCGAGCGACGCATGATGACTGAATTGATGTGCCAGATGAAAACGGCCGCTGCAGATTTTGAGGTCGAGCAGGAAGACCTGGTGTTTTTGCAGGAGTTTGTTCAGTTAGAGCCTTTTCTGCTGAGGGCTCCAGCGTCTCTGGATCTTCGTGAAGGCCAGACCCACGAGACCGCCTACTGTCAGTTGTTTACCCAGCTTTTTGCCGTTTATCCGTTGCCCCCGGTTCTTTTTCGGAGGTACTGGAACAAAAGGTTTTTCAGCGAGATTTTGGACAGAAGGAAATACCTGGTCTGGGCTTTGATTCTTGGTCAGGGGGCAGCCTGTACCAACTGGGGCAAAAGGTCTTTGGCTGGAAGTTTCCGCGCAGCTTTGTGAAATATCTGTTCCTGGTGCCCGATTATCTTGAACTGAGATCGGGGTTGCGCTGGGCGATGGTTCACAGCCTCGGGGGCGACCACGCACTGTTCGTTGAATTGGAGGCGGTGACTGACAGCATGTTTGATCCGACGGCAGCGGGACAACATCAGGATTTCTGGTGTGCTGCCGTGTCCTGGCTGATGCACCACCGAGAGCAGATTTCTACGCGGGAAGATTGGTGCAATATCTACGATTATGCGTTGCATCTGCATACGGAACGGCTGATACAAGGAAAGTGCTTTCGTTGGCGTGGGCGAACTCCGGAGGACCTGTTACGCAGGGGGCGTGCTTACAAAGCGTCGCGCCTGATAGTAACGAGTAACAAGTGCTGGGAGGGGCGTGGTTGGGATTGGGAAGGGGCTCTGGGGGAGAATGGCCGGTGTACGATTACAGAGCTGACATCGCCCCAGGCTCTTCTTGAAGAGGGAAGGCTTATGGATCACTGCGTGGCCTCTTATGTTTCAAAATGCCAGCAGAATTTATCGGCAATTTTTTCTTTGAGTGTCAATGGGGAGCGACGACTGACCATCGAGGTTGATCCTGCCGATCGGACAGTTCGTCAAGCCTATGGCGGTGGTAACCGAGCGCCAACGGCTCAGGAAGAAAACTGTCTGGACTTCTGGACCTCTCGCAGACTCTCTTCTTTTGAGGTTTGAATCTCAGTACTTTTTACTTTTGTCGGTCCCCGGATCTCTTTTTCGCACAGATCTTTCAACTCTTTGAAGAAAGATGAACCCTCAGCTTGTGGAGGTTTGAATGTTGGAACGTTACGAGAAAAAAATCATTCTTGAATATCTGTGCCGGGCGTTGAAGCAGCGCGTTTTTTTTAACCGTTCTGCCGCAGGAATCATTTCCTGGCTGCGTGATTACATCGAGGCGGTTGTCCCGGTCGGCCGCAGGAGTGTGAAGCTTTTTGAGCGGCTTGCTGACGCTGTCGATATGGAAGATATTTCATACAGTGCTCAGGAGAAGTTGATTACTGAGGCGCGCCTTGAAGTTCTTGCGTTTGTTGAAGGACAGGCGCAAAAACTGGAGCGGGCCAGACCGACTTCGATAGCCCGAAGTATTGATCTGATCTGTAAGTCACTCGACCTGTCGCCTGCCGAACAACGCCTGTTTGCTTTTATCTGTTTCTACCAGACCAATAAAGTGGTGGAGGAGTTTTTTGACATTTTCAAGAACCATCATTCTGCGGTTGAATCGATCATGGCCGTTTTTCTGGATCTTTCTGCTGAGGAAGTGGGGAGTTACCTGAATGGTCGTGGCCATTTGTTTTCATCGGGGCTGCTCAAGGGGAAGAGCCGTATCGTCTTCTCGTCGTTGAAATATGAAGTTAACGACTTTGTGCTTGCCGCAATCATTCAGGGGGCGCAAACACAGGCCGAGATAAGAGAGGTGATTCTGGGGGCACCTTGTTGTTCCGATCTGGGTTGGGACGATTATGAGCATCTCGGCGAACAGCGCACCAAGCTTGTTGCCTTTTTAGAGAAGGCTGTTCAAGAGCAACTGGCGGGGGTCAATATTCTGCTTTATGGTCCCCCCGGAACCGGAAAAACAGAGTTCAGCAAGGTTCTGGCGGAGAAATTAGGCGTTGCTCTCTTCGCTGTCGGAGAAACAAGTGACGAGGGAAGTGAGCTTGATCGCAAAGAACGGGTCGCTTGCCATTCTCTGGCCTGTTCTTTTCTTCAAGGCCACAAGGACTCTCTGCTTTTGTTTGATGAGATGGACGATCTTTTTGAGTCCTCTTCGCTGCTCAGTATTCTCTATGGTGGCAAAGGACGTGGAACCTCCAAGGTTTTTATCAATCGGATGCTTGAGAACAACCCGGTGCCGACCATCTGGACCATCAACGATCCGAAAATTCTGGATGAGTCTGTCGTGCGGCGGATGGCTTTTGCGATCGAGATGAAAACCCCACCGCTCCATGCC
>JAJRWH010000059.1 GCA_024276935.1 Deltaproteobacteria bacterium | reverse complement strand
TCCTGTTCCTTCTCAGTGTCTCTGCGTTGAAATATTTACCTTCAGCCTTCAAGTTTGGCGGTCAGTGCCGGAGCAAACTGCTTGATATCGGCCACCACCAGCACATCAGCAACCTCGTTGATCGGGGCATCCTTGTCGGTATTGATCGCAAGGATAAACTCTGACTTCTTCATCCCGGCCAGATGCTGGATGGCACCCGAGATTCCACAGGCGACATACAGTTTGGGTGAAACCACCTGACCGGTGGTGCCGACCTGACGATCATGGGGAGCCCATCCGGCATCAACGACCGGACGACTGGCGCCATACTCACCTCCCAGGGCTTTGGCCAACGCCTGAATCATCTCGACATTCTCCGGTTTGCCAACCCCGCGACCGGCACTGACGATAATCTCGGCCTTACCCAGGTCAACACCTCCCGCTTCAGCCTGTTCATAACCACCGAACTCGATATCGCTGGCACTGTCGAGGCTCAGTTCTTCAACCTGAGGTGTGCCCGCAGGCTCTGCAGCCATAAAGGCTCCAGCTTGCAGGGTGATGACCGTTTTGCCTGTTGTGGCCTTGACGCTGCGCCGCAGCTTGGCGTTACAGGCCGGAAGCAGATAACCTTCTGCCGTGGTTTCCACCACCTCGGAGACCTGCGCCGCTTCCAGTGCCAGGGCAACCCGTGGTGCCAGATCCCAGCCGTAGCTTGAATGAACAAAGACAATGGTGTCAGCCGCCGCTTTTTCAGCCGCCTCCAGAATCAGTTGCTTGTGGACTGTCGGGTTGTACTCTCCCACACTGGCGGCATCCGCCAGATAGACCTTGCTGTCAACCTGGGGTAACTGATCCTTGTCTCCTGCCAGAAACAGCTCGAACTCGGCATTAGCCTGCTGGGCAAAGCCGATCAACTCATAAGTGCTTTCCAGCAACTTGCCTTCTCTATATTCTCCAACCAGTAATGCTTTCATTTATGGCTCCTACGGGGCTAGAATTTTAAATCTTTTCCTTAACGCAGAGACGCTGAGTGGGAGAGAACGCTGAGAAAAACAAAATCCGGTTTGGTTTTTGGGGTCCTAAACCAAAGCTCTCAGGTTCTCTTTCCGACTCTCCTTCTCTCCCTCTCTGCGTTAAAATAGTTTTGCTGTTAAAGAACGGCCGTTTTCTCTTTGAGAATCCCGATCACCTGATCAACCAGATCAGCGACTTCTCCCTCAAGAATCTGGGCCGAGCCCTTCTTCTCCGGGTAGGCGAGACTCAAGGTGGTCAGGCGGGATTCTGCACTGAGCAGATCCGCGACGGGCACTTCAAGCAGCTCTTTCTTCTTGGCCTTCATGATGTTCGGCAGGGTTGGATAGCGGGGAGTGTTCAGCCCCAGCTGGCAGCTGACCAACGCTGGAGTCTTGGCGGTGACCACTGCTTTGAGGCCTCCCTCCAGCTCACGCCGGACATTGATAGCCCCATCGGCATAGGCAAACTCAACCGCTGTTGTTAAAGCAGGAATCCCGAGCATCTCGGCAACCAGAACCCCGATCTGGCCACTGCCACGATCCTGGGATTGCATGCCGGTGAAGATGACATCAAAGCCTTTATCTTTGGCAAAGGCAGCAATCACACTGGCCATCTGAAAGGGGTCTTTCTCGGCGGCCGCATCGTCGACAACCTGTACCGCCCGGTCAGCGCCCATGGCCAGAGCTTTTTTGAGGGTTTCTTTAACCCGTGCCGGTCCAATGGAGAGAACGGTCAAATCACTTCCGGATTCTTGCTCTTTAAGTTGAACCGCCTGCTCAACCGCATACTCGTCATACTCGTTCATGCGCCAGGCCAGATCACTTTCTTCATACCAGGTGCCCTTGGCGTCGACTTTAAAGCGTGATTCCATGTCGGGAACCTGTTTGATACAAACGAGAATGTTCATGTAGTAACCTCCGTGTTTAAGATCTTTTTTTAACGCTGAGACGCAGAGTGGGAGAGGCGGAGAGTTAACCTGAACTCTTTGTTTTTGTCTTGACCTCACCCTGTTCTGTTCCTGCCTTTGCTCGTCTCAGCGTCTCTCCATCTTTGCGCCTCTGCGTTAAAATAATGGTTTTTATGCTTCAATCCGTTCTGCCAGCAGCTCCAGCAGATTGGGCGAAGAGGGCTTAAATTCTCTCCTTATACATTTGCTTTACGTAAAGGTCAATCGAAAATATAACAGGAGTATATTGTTTTTATCTTTCGTTTTGTGTAGCCTGTCGTGGTTGACTATACAGAGCCAACCACTGTCTGGCGATCAGACTGAAATGCTAATTGAAAATTTCACGTAAAGGGAAGGTATATGCCGGGAACAAAAGAACAACCTATTGCAATTGGTGAGGTTGCCAGGCGATTGGGTATCACCACCCGTACGATTCGTTACTATGAAGAAATTGGCCTGATGGGACCGCCGGAGCGGGTTGGTGGTGGCACCAGGATGTATGGCCGACCTGAAGTGTTGCGACTCAAGTTTATCCTCAAGCTCAAGGAATTGGGGATCAGCCTCAAAGAGATGCAAACCATTGCAGAATATTTTGATGTCAATGATCAGAATTTCGATACGCTGACTCCGCACCTGGTTGAACTGCTTGACGGGCATATCAGCAAGGTCGATGAAAAGATCGCCAACCTGTCGTCGTTGCGACGGGAAATTGTTGATTACCGGAGCCGGATTGTCGATATTCTTCAGGGGAAGGTGCCGCCGGTCCGATGAAACTGTCAACTGAAATAGAAGTTCGTTTTTCCGATCTGGACGCCTACGGGCATGTCAACAATGCGGTGTTTTTCACCTATCTTGAAACCGCACGAGTCAAGCTGTTTCAGGAACGTTTTTCCGAGTTGATGGAGAAGGGCCTGCTTTTTCTGGTTGTTGAAGCCAGTTGTCGCTATCGCAGGCCGATTGAACTGGATGATCGGGTCTTGATTGATATTGCCACAGAAGAAGTTGGCCGCAGCAGTTTTATTTTTACCTACCTGGTTCATAACGGGTCAGGTAAAGAGTTTGCTGATGCCCGAACGGTTATGGTCTGCTTTGATCAGGGACGAGGTAAAACGGTGGCGATTCCCCCTGATTTCAGGGCGGTATTTGACGGACAGGTACCCTGTTGATGCCGGAAAAGATTGTTCAGCAAAATATCAGGTGGTTTTTTCCTGCAGCCTGACCAGAAAGCGATTTCCTCCCTCAGGACTACTCTCTACCTGGACGGTTCCGTCATACAGGTTGGCAATGTGTTTGACGATGGAAAGCCCCAGCCCGGTGCCTGAATGCTGTTTGTTGCGGGATTGTGAACAGGTGTAGAAACGTTCAAAAATTCGCTTGCATTCGGCTTCACTGATTTGTGGCCCCTGGTCATCGACGCTGATCGTCAAGCAGTCGTGCTGGCAGTGGAGATTGGCTGTTATCTGTTGACCGCTTGAGTATTTAAAGGCGTTGTCAATCAGGTTGGTCAAAACACTCTGCAGGTGTTCTTTCAGCACCTGAACCTTGACGGGTTCAATATTGAGCACCAGAGTTTTGTCTTTTTTATCGGCGTAGAGGGAATTGAGATCGGCTTCTACGTCGCTCAGTGAGGTCGCTTCTTCAATCGTAAACTGGTTGCCGACCGATTCCAGTTTGTGCAGTTCGATAATGTCGTTGATCAGATTGTTCAGTCGCACCGAAGAGCCGTAGATATTGTCCAGAAAACGATGCCGGGTTTTTGCATCGATTTCTGGAGTATCACGCAGGGTTTCGGCATAACCCATGATCATTGACAGGGGTGTTTTCAGCTCGTGTGAAATGTTGCCGGTCAATTCGGCCTTGAACGATTCATATTCGACCTGGCGGGTCAGATTGCGAATCAACAGCAGCTTTTGGTCTTCAACCTGTTTCAGGCTGACCTCGAATACCTCTTGATGTAAGGACAACCGGTTGGTCTCCCCCTGTTTTTCAAGAATTCCCCGAAAAAAATCGACCAGATGGACATCACGGGTCACCTGAAAAAGACTGTTGCCGGGAACAAAGTCGATTCCGAACTCTTTTTCCAGCCAGGGATTGGCATGGAGGATGCGGTTTTCGTTGTCGAGCAGCAGAACTCCCTGATCCATCGTTGCCAGAATATGACTGAGTTTTTGCTGATCACGGGCCAGTTGCAGATTCTTTTTCTGCATTCCGGCGTAGATCCGGTAGATCAGGCCGGCAATCTTGGCCATTGAGGGATCTTTGAAGCGTGGAAAGTGGACATGGGTTTTGCCCGCTTCGATCTTGTCAGCGATGTAGTCCAGTTTCTGCACGGGCAGTGAAACCTTGCGTGCAAAATAGAGTGCCAGCAACAGGATGACCAGACTTAAGGACAGGAAAGCCCAAAAAGCCTGTGCGGTGAATTTTTTCTGCAGGGATTCAACATAGGTCGCGGGATAAGCAAGACGTAAAACCTGATCATCGGCAAGTTTACGAGCGAAGTAGAACATCTGCATGTTGGTGGTGCTGCTGAAACGGGTGGCAAATCCCTCTGCAGAATAGATTGCGTCTTTGATTTCAGGGCGGCCCTTGTGATTCTCCATAGCCGAAATCTTGGTAAAGGGAACCAGCGAATCGAGTTGAACCCGTCCATTGCGGTCGACAACCGTGATTCGCAGAGAGGTCTGGCGAGTCATGGTGTTCAGACGTTGGTAGTTGGTGCGGTTGAGAGTCAGATCCTGGCTTTGGGTTGCCAGAATAACCCATTTATTCCGCATCTCCTGGAGCAGTTCCTGACGGGCATTGCTGACCATCATGCCGTGGATAAAATAGAAGGTCAGCATCAGGGAGATGAAAACAGGCACAAACAGAACCAGAAAGACCTTGACAAAAGAACGCATCTATTCCGCCTTGTAGCCGATTTTGGCAATTGATTTGATAATCTGTCCCGCCGGGCCGAGCTTTTTGCGCAGGGTCGAGATATGCGAATCGACGGTGCGGGTATAGACGTCGGCATCGTAGCCCCAGATGGTGGAAAGGAGCTGGTTACGGGTAAAGACCCGACGTGGGTGTTTGATAAAGAGCAGCAGCAGATCGAATTCCTTGTTGGTCAGGGTCGTTTCCTGCCCTGCGACATAAACCTTGTGATCGGTCTCGTCGATGGAAATATCCGCGTAGTCGATGCGACCGCTGGTTTCATCGATTCGTGAGCGTTTGAGGACGACCCCGATTTTGGCCAACAAGACCTTGATGCTGAAAGGTTTGGTCAGATAGTCGTCGGCTCCCGATTCGAGGACCCGGACGATATCTTCTTCACTGCTTTTGGCCGAGATGATAATGACTGGAACCTGAGCGAATTTGTGGTTGGCACGCAGCAGGCTCAGAAACTGATCGCCTTTCAAGCCCGGCAGCATGATATCGAGCAGGATCAGGTCGGGCATGAACTCTTCGAGCAGCATCAACGCATCGTTGGCATTGTCGGTATCGACAATGGTGTGTCCGGCGTTGCGTACATTGAAGCTGACGATCTCACGCAAGGCATCTTCATCTTCTACCAGAAGCAGTTTAGCCATCGGTCACCTGTTTGGGGAGGCGGTGTTTGATAATTTCACCCGTGGTCATGAAATAAATCATTTCTGCAATGTTTGTCGCATAATCGGCGATTCGCTCAATGCTGCGGGTAATGAACATCAGCGAAATGATGTTGCGGGTGTTGGCCGGGTCAGCGTTGATGTAACTGAGCAACTCTTCGGTGATCCGATCATCCAGGGCATCGATCATATCATCCCGCCGAATGATTTCCATGGCCGTATCCATGTCTTTGTTGAAGTAGGCCGTAATCGCATCCTGAATCATGGCTGCCGCCCCTTCGGCCATTTTGGGCAGGTCAATATAGGGTTTGACCGGTGGGGTCTGGTTGAGCTTTTTGACTTCGTCGGCGATATTGGTGCAGTGGTCGCCGACCCGTTCAAGGTCAACGATAATTCGCAGTGCGGTGACGACAAACCGCAGATCGACGGCCTTGGGTTCGTACAGAGCGAGCATTTTGAGGCAGTGTTCGTCAATCCGGGTGTCGAGGGCGTCGACTTCGTCATCGCGGGCAATGACATCGTCAGCCAGGGTGGAATCACGGGTTACCAGTGCTTTGGTGGCATCCTGCAGCATTGAGGTGGCCACCTGGCACATCTGGGCCAGCATGGTTTTCAGCTGAATGTATTCCTGCTCTACTTTTTTCATGGTCAATCCTGTCTCAGCCGAAACGACCGGTAATGTATTCTTCGGTCAATTTTTGTTTCGGGTTGGTAAACATGGTCTCGGTATCGTCAATTTCGATCAGTTCGCCCATGTACATGAAGGCGGTTCGATCAGAAATCCGTGCTGCCTGCTGCATGTTGTGGGTGACAATCAGCAGGGTGATATCCTGCTTTAATTGAACCATAAGTTCTTCAATCTTGCTGGTCGAAACCGGATCGAGAGCACTGGTCGGTTCGTCAAACAGTAACACATCTGGTTCTGCTGCCAAGGCGCGTGCGATAACCAGTCGTTGCTGCTGGCCACCCGAGAGGCTGTTGGCCGACTGCTTGAGTCGGTCTCTGGCTTCCTCCCAGAGCGCGGCCTGTTTGAGGGCCTGTTCGACCCGGTCGGCCAGTTCCGCACGATTTTTGATCCCCTTGAGTTTCAGACCGTAGGCAATATTGTCAAAAATACTCATCGGAAAAGGGGTCGGTTTTTGAAAAACCATTCCGATTTTGCTGCGCAGTTCGGTGATATCTTTGCGCTCCAGCAGGTTGCTGCCCTCATAGCGAATCTCTCCCTCGTAACGATGGCCGGGATAGAGATCATGCATCCGGTTGAAACAACGCAAAAAAGTGGTTTTGCCGCAGCCGGAAGGGCCGATCAGGGCGGTAATCTGGTTACGTTTGATCTCCAGCGACATGTTTTTAACCGCGTGGACATCGCCCTGATAGTAAAAGTTCAGATTGTTGACGTTCATAATCGGGTCAGACATAGGGTAACCTCGGTTTTTTTAACGCTTCAGTAGTATCGGCCCGTGCTGCCTACGTAAAGGGGCGCATGAACCCTTTACATAGACAGCACGAGTCTGTTTGGGCCTGATGTTGAATATTTCAATGTTTATACTTCCAGCGGATAATAATCCGCCCCAGAATCGTCAGCCCCAGAATAAACAGGGTGATGACAAAGGATGCGGCCCAGGCCATTTCGTGCCAGTCATCGTAAGGCCCCATCGCATATTGATAAATGGTTACGGTCAGCGACGGCATCGGTTCATTCATGTTGGTGGTCAAAAACATGTTGTTGAACGAGGTGAAAAGCAAAGGTGCCGTTTCGCCGGCAATCCGGGCAATCGCCAGCAGAATACCGGTAAAGATACCGGTAGCCGCTCCACGATAAACCACCTGCAGAATCACCTTGTAGTAAGGGGCACCCAGGGCAAAGGCCGCTTCACGGATCTCCCAGGGAACCAGGGCGATCATCTCTTCGGTGGTTCGCAGTACCACCGGAATCATGATGATGGCCAGGGCCAGGGCTCCGGCATAACCACTGAAGTGACCAATGGGTTTAACAAAAATCGCGTAAACAAAGGTGCCGATGACAATCGAAGGAACGCTGATCATGATATCTGACAGGGTACTGATAAATCGTCCCAGCCAGGGATGACGGCCATATTCGGCCAGATAGGTCCCCCCGAGAATCCCCAACGGGATACCAATCAATACAGCGAAGAAAGTGATCAGCAACTGGCCGATAAAGGCGTGTTTCAGACCACCACCTTCCATTCCGGGTGGGGCCGCTTCGTTTAAAAAAAGTTCCGGAGTAATGAAGGCAATGCCGTGACGCAGCACATCTGCCAGAATGAAAATCAGCCAGAAAAGCCCCAGGGCCGCAGCGGCACAGGCCAGACTCAGAGCAAAGGTGTTGATAATTTTTCGTTTGGCAATTTCAGTCATCGGTCTCAAACTTTCTTCTTGCGGGCCAGGAAAGTTTTGGCAATGGCCAGCAGCAGAAAGTTCATCGCCAGGAGGATCAGGGCCAGATAAAAAAGCGATGAAAGGTAGAGATCGCTGTCGGCTTCGGTAAATTCGTTGGCCAGACTGACCGTGATCGTTGCTGAGGCATCGAACAATGAGGTGGCGATCGCATGTTTATTGCCCAAAACAAAAGCGACCGCCATCGTCTCACCCAGTGCCCGGCCCATGGCGATGATCACGCTGCCGAAGATGCCTGCTTTCGAGTGGGGGATAATGACATCCTTGATGACTTCCCAGCGGGTGGCCCCGATTCCGTAGGCCGACTCCTTGAGTTGAACCGGAGTCAGGTTGAAGGTGTCGCGCACAATACTGGCAATAAACGGGGTGATCATGATGCTGAGGATGATGCTGGTGGTCAGGATGTCAATTCCCAGGGGCACACCACTGAACAGTTGTCCGATAATCGGGATAGGTCCAAAGATATCCTGCAACAGGGGTTCGACATATTCTCCCATCAGGGGAGCAAAGGTAAACAGACCCCACATCCCATAGATAATGCTTGGAATCGCCGCCAGCAGCTCAATGGCAGTGCCGAAAATGGGTTTGAGAAATTTGGGGCAGAGCTCGGTCAGAAAAACTGCGATTCCCAATGAAACCGGAATGGCCAACGCCAGTGCCAGCAGAGTGGTAACCAGGGTGCCGTAGAGGGTGGTTGCTGCACCGAAAACTTCACGTACCGGATCCCAGGCAGTACTGCTGATGAACCCGAAAAAGCCAAAGGTTTCAATAGCGGTCAGTGATTCCTTGAACAGCGACGCGAAGATACTGACAATAATTGCCAGAACCAGAAACGCCGCTGAAAAAGTGATCGTAGAAAAAAGTTTGTCGAGAGTTTGCTCGCGTTTGATTGTACTCGCCATAGCCTGTCCATTGGTTTTGGTTTGGGCGACAGACTAGCCAATCATTGTCGAGTAAGTGTTGGGGGACTGTTAAATAAATGTAAAATCTGTTTTGGGGGATAAAAAAACAGGGACGATTTTCATCGTCCCTGCGGCTGCACTTGATTGTCTGGTTGTTCTTACAGACCGTTTTGTTTCCAGTATTTGCGGATGTCTTCTTTAAGGCTTTTGGGCAGAGGAACATAAACCAGCTTGATGGCCATTTCGTCCCCGTTGTTGAAAGCCCAGTCGTAGAATTTGATTGCCTGGCGGCTGGCTTCAGGCTTGTCTTTAGCCAGCAGGATGAATGAAGCACCGGCAATCGGCCAGGAGGCTTTGCCCGGAGCATTGACCAGCCACAGATAGTAGCCTTTTTCCTGTTCCCATTTGGCCCCGGCGGCGGCAGCTTTGAAACTGTCGAAAGAGGCGTTGACGTAAGCTCCTTCACGATTTTTCAGGCTGACATCGGCCAGTTTGTTACGTTTGGCGTAGGCAAATTCAACGTAACCGATTGAGTTTTTGACCCGCTTGACGTAGTTGGTGACTCCTTCGTTCCCCTTGCCACCGATTCCGACCGGCCATTTTACTGATTTACCAGCTCCGGCAGCTTTTTCCCAATCTTTGCTGACTTCAGTCAGGTAGCGGGTGAAAATAGCGGTTGTTCCCGAACCATCTGAACGATGGACAACGGTAATGTCAGCGGCGGGCAGTTTAAGCCCGGGATTCAATTCAACAACCTCAGGGTCGTTCCATTTATTGATTTTGCCGAGGAAAATCCGCGCCATAACTTCGGCACTCAATTTCAGTTGGCCGCTGCCAATGCCCTTGATATTTACAATCGGCACGACGCCACCGATGATTGCCGGAAATTGCAGCAAGCCTTTTTTGTGTAATTTTTCAGGAGTGACCGGGGCATCAGAAGCACCGAAATCAACTGTTCTGTTACTGATCTGGCGAACGCCACCACCGGAACCAATCGATTGATAATTGACTCTGATTCCGAGATCTTTCTGATATTGAAAGGCCCAGCCGGAATAGACCGGATAAGGAAAGGATGCACCGGCACCATTAAGGGTAGAACCGGCAAAGGCGGTCGTTTGCAAAAGCAGAAATGCAAGCAGGCTGAACAGTAACTTTTTCATGGTTTTCCTCCAAATGTGTTTGATTTTTGTTGAGCGAACAATACCCGGGGGATGTTTCACATTTATGGAGGAACTGTTAAAGAGATGTTAAATCGACATTTTTGTCGTTGTCTGGTGTTGTCAAAACGCAAAAAGGCCCCGGATGTCTCAGGAAAACCTGTACCATCCGGGGCCTGGTGGAGATTCAGCTTGCGGGATCTCGCGGCGGCGGAATGAACTTCAGACAACCACCCCGCGAATTTTGTCGCTGACTTCTTTTTTCAGCATCTGTTCAACAAAGGTCAGAGTTCCAGCGACACTTCCCGCGCAACCTTTACAGGAACCCTGGTAGGCCAGATGAACCTGGACCGTTCCATCTTCAGCTGTCTGCACATCTTCCAGTTCAATTCCGCCCCCATCACGCGCCAGAGCAGGGCGGACATGTTCATCGAGTGCGGTTTCGATAGCCCTGATCTGCTTGACCACCGACAGTTTGGAAAAGTCGTCCGGTTGAACTTTTTCGGGGTTGCGCTCTCGCTCGATCTCGGCCCGAACCCGGGCGAGAATATCAACCAGGTAGTGCTCACGCTTCTCATGGCCACCGGGCTGAATACAGGATTTACAGAAAGCACCGGCCTTGGTGTAGTCGGTAATCTCCTCGACACGGGTCAGGTCGTTGATGCGAATGGCGTCTTCAACGGTTTGCAAAGTGACCCGCGCACATTCACAGACAATATCCGCCTCGGCCAGGGTTGAAATATCAACATTGCGATAGATCGAAGTGGCCCGCTTGATAACTTCATAGGCCATGACACTGCAGTGCATTTTCTGAGGGGGAACTGCGGCAACATCCTCTTCATCACGCAGGGCATGTTCAACATCAAGGTTGGTAATTTTGGCGGCTTCGTCAACCGTTTTACCGATACACATTTCAGCCATCATGTCGGTTGCGGCAATCGCAGTGCCACAGCCGAAGGATTTGAAAGTCGCTTTTTTGATGATGTCGGTCTTTTCGTCAACAATCCAGAACAGGCGCACCGTATCGCCGCAGGATTCGGCTCCTTCGTTGGCGATAATCAGTTTGCCATCCAGTTTCTTGGCATCGGCTTCGGTCAGTTCGCCGAAGTTACGTGGGTTATTCATACGGTCGGCGACCTTGTCGGAGTATTGCTCCCAGAGTTCGCCGCCAATCAGATCATTTTTTGCCATGATTTTTCTCCTGTAGACATATTTTAACGCAGAGTCGCTGAGGTGGAGAGGGACAGAGAAAACCAAAATTCGGCTCTGACTTCAATCCCATATTTAGTGTTTGGGTTCTCTCTCCAGCTCTGCTTCTCTCCGCCTCTCCGTTAAGCAGATTTTGACCCTTTACCTGTCTCAATACGACGTTGATAATTGCCGTAGCCGTGTGACCGCCTTGTTGATCACGTAGATTGTGTAATCAATCTCCTGCTCAGTGGTGAAGCGTGACAGGCTCAGCCGTACACCAGTATGAGCCAGTTCCTTGTCGGCACCAATAGCAGTCAGTATCGGACTGGCTTCCAGCGATTCCGAGGCGCAGGCACTGCCGGTTGAAGCGGCGATTCCGTTCTGGTTCAAATCCCAGATCAGAGCTTCGCCCTCCACTCCGCGAATACTGACATAGACCGTATTGGGGGTGCGCAGATCACGTTTGCCAACCACCAGAATATCATCAATTTTCAGTAAGGCATCTTCCAGTTTGTCACGTAACCGCCGGACCTCGGTATTTTCGAAGG
>JAJRWH010000058.1 GCA_024276935.1 Deltaproteobacteria bacterium | reverse complement strand
TGGCGGTTACGGTGAAATCAGCGCAGCTGTTGATGATTTTTTCGAGTTGTCTGGCAATCGCAATACTGTCGTCAACGACAATGACTTTCTTCATGACAATAGAGTTCTCGGGTGAAAAGATTGAAGGATATTATTAATAACCAATAATATCCTTCAATCGCCACCTGTCAAGTTCAGTCTGAAGTGTTTGATAGCTGTTTGTAAGCGCGCTCGATGTTCCCGTTGCTGAATGTTTTGTAGCCGGGAAGCTTGTCATAGCGGGGGAGGGAAAAAGAATCGAGGGTCTGGTACAGGTCATCCCCCTGTTCTACGTGACGCAGGATTTCAGTAAGAAATTCCTTGAGATAATTTTTGAAGGCAAACACTTCATTCATCGAACTGACCGGGCCGAAACCTGGAATCACCCGGTCTGCATCAAGGCTTGAAATGTCTTCCAGGGCGATAACCCAGTCACGCAACGGACCATCCCCCAGAAATCCGGCACTGTTGACATAGACCAGATCGCTGGTGAACAAGGTTTTGCTCTCTGGCATATAAATGATCATGTCGCCCAGGCTGTGCCCCGGGCCGATGTTGGTTAAAACCACCGAACGCTTGGTCCCCTCAATGGTCAGTCCCCCCTTGAAATAGTTGACTTGGGTTTTAATCTGGCGGACTTCCTTTTTCATCACCTGGCGGGTCTGTAAGGTCATAATCACCGTTTTACCTGGGGGAAAGTCAAAATCGACAAAAGAAAACCCCTGATGGTGATGAGTCAGAATGAAGGCTTCAACCGGTTTGGGAGTGATATCCGCTGCCGCCGCCAGCAGATCATTGATCGCCTGTTTAGTCAGATGAGCGCCACCAACGATCATGTGATCACCCAGATCAACAATAAATGCGTTGGATGTTGCCGTACTGCCAGGAACCGCCAGCGCCGCGAAGACACCTTCGGCAACTTTTTCGATCTGGAAACTGCGCTGACCGGCCAGAGCTGTTTGTGGTAAAACAAGGATCAGGAAGACCAGCAGGAAAAAAAATGGATAACAGATTCTGAATCGGCTCATGGTCGTTGCAAACGTTTCGTCGTCAGAGGGAAAAGAAGGGTTTTTCAGTTGCAATCATACATCATTTGCAGTATATAGTAACGCCTTGTGCGCCCGTAGCTCAGCTGGATAGAGCGCTGCCCTCCGGAGGCAGAGGTCACAGGTTCGAATCCTGTCGGGCGTGCCATAAAAAATCAACAAAAAAGGCCAGGTGGCAACAAGCTACCCGGCCTTTTTTTATAGCACAACAGGATTCGAAGCGTAGCGAGTGCGAAGGGATGTGGCAGTGGCGGGACAACAACCTGTGTTCAGTCGTCGGTGTCTGTGAAAAAAGACGAAAAGTGATGATCAGATCAAGGGCAATATGTATGAGCTGAAAGAAAGACTTGCAACACAGAAATATCCTCGCTGCTCAGCTCCGCTGATTACTTGCCCATATGGTCCAGCTACTCAATTGGGGAATTTTTGTTTCTGATGCAAAATTCGCAGGATACGAATTTTTGATCCATCAACAAAATAGGAGACGATCATTGAAACTTCAGGAATAATGAGCAATCTGCCTCGGATTCCATCTCGTTGAACGCCCATCAAGGGTTGATCAATTAAATTTTCAACTTTCGCCTCGATAATTTCATCGGTTTTTTCAGCAGCATCAGGGTTGAAGGCGTAAAGAAACTCAAAAATTTCTTCACGATCATTTAAAGATTCTTCTTCCCAAAAAATCATTGGTGGTCCCGATTGCGAACCTTGGCTTTACGTTGAGCCATTTGAGTTTTTGCAGAGTCATTATCGACGAACACAGCTTTGCCGGAATCAAGTTTGTCGAACGCAAGGTTTACTTGTTCTGTAAGCCAAGCATCATGAGATAAGGCCTTGCGCTGTTGCTCGGCGAGCTGCTCAGTTAGTTCACGGCAAGCGTCGCTGAGAGTACGACCTTGGCTTTCAGTCATTTGTTGGGCTAAGCGTTTTGTTTCTTCGTCAACACGAAATTGAATTCTAGTGTCCATGAGTCGCTCCCGAGTCTAGTGTGCTCACAAATGTTAGCACCAGTGTCGGCGGAAGGCAAGTAAGTATCCCCCGATTTTACCGGGGGATACTTACAGAAAGGGCAAAAAGTGATGATCAGATCAAGAGCGATATGTATGAGCTGAAAGAGCAACTGACAAAGTTTGCAAGTTTGCAGACCCCATATCCCTGGCCTCTCGCGATTGCAGGCGTGTTGACAATAGCAAGTTTTAGGCTAATATGGTGGCGTAACTTGTCAGGCCTTTATTTGAATAATGAATCACCCCGCAGCAAGCTACGGGGTATCAACAGCCTGCAACCTTTGCTAAGTCACGCAGCAAGCTGCGGGGAATTAAACCCGATCAAAGCCTATTAATGCTGAGGGGCTGCTCCTGCAACGTTCCACCGGCACTTCCTGTCTTCTTCATTCTCCCGAATAGACCTCAGTACTCCATATCTCAGGCAAAATATATTTTCTCTTCATGCAAAAGGAGTGGTGTATGTTGCGATTGAGTAGAATGCTGGTGATTGTTGTCACAGTATTGGTGTCTTCCTCTGTGGTTATGGCCTCATCCGATAAACATGAAAGAAGAAAGTCTCACGACTTTGAGGTGGAAGATGCTGGTCAAATTCAAGGCCATGTTGATTATTGTAAAAGTAGTGAAGCTGCAGGATTGCAAGTTTATATCCCGGGGCAGTCCTACCTGGTGATTGTTTCAGCCGACGGTAAATTTATGATGCACCAGGTTGTTCCTGGAACGTACAACATTGCGATTGCTCGTGATGGCAATATTCTTAAGGTCATCAATGGGATTTCGGTCAGGAAAAAACAGATCACATCCCTTGGCTCGCTGGCATTGTGCCCTGATCAGGATGGAGACAATTTCAATGTTGCGACAGACTGCAATGATTTGAATGCGCGCGTCTATCCAGGTGCTCCTGAGGGTTGTAACGGTATTGATGACAATTGTGACGGCCAGGTTGATGAGGGCTGTCCGACCTGTTCTGATGCTGATGCCGATCGTTTTTTTGCCCAGGCCTATTGTGGCAGTTTTGTCGATTGCAATGACAATGACCCGGTTATCAATCCTGCTGCACAAGAGGTCTGTTTTGATGGTATCGACAACAATTGCGATGGCCGGACAGATGAACCCGGAGCTTTGGGGGAATCCGATTTTTATTTTGACCAGGATGGCGACGGTTATGGCGACAGCACACAGATTGTTCACAGATGCGAAGGGCCCACTGGCTATGTGTCTCAAGCCGGAGATTGCGACGATATGGACTCCGCAACTTATCCCGGTGTCAGTGAAATATGTAACGGGAAGGACAATAACTGTAATGGTTTGATCGATGATAATTGTCAGGCACAGATTCTGGATCAGGATGGCGATGGCGTTCCCGACAGTATTGACAACTGCCCGCTGATCGTGAACTCCGATCAGGCAGATAGTGATGGTGATGGAATTGGTGATGTCTGCGATCAGACCTGTAATGGTCCTGCTTCCTGCCCGAATACCTGGGATCCTGTTTGCGGGAATGATGGCCAGACGTATGGGAACAGTTGTTTTGCGGCTGCGGCCTGCACTGCGGTTATCCATGCCGGTGAGTGTGCTCCGGCAACAAGCTGTGCGACCAACCCTCTGAATTGTGACGTTGATGGCGACGGATATATCGCCGAGCTTGATTGTGATGACAATAATCCTGCTGTTTATCCGGGGGCGACTGAAATTTGTAATGGCATTGATGACAACTGTGACGGTCAGATTGATGAAGGTTGTGGAACCGGTGGAACTGGTTCGGCGATTGCCGCTTGCACCAATCAGGAACTTAGCTGCTTCTCCTCATGTGTCAGCGGAGATCAGCCGTGTCTCCAGTCTTGCTCAGATCAGGCAACGCCGACCTGTTCCACTGCACTGGCAAGCTATTTTGCCTGCGTGAATACGTCCTGTTCGAGCGGAGATCCGACATGCATCCTTTTACAATGCGGAACCGAGTACGAGGTCCTGTTCGGGACACCCGCACAGTGACTCTGTTGGCATCTCTGATGCGGAAGTTTGTGGGGCGAAAAGTGATGATCAGATCAAGGGCGATATGCATGAGCTGAAAGAGCAACTGACAAAGTTTGCAAGTTTGCAAGCTCCATTGATTGCACCATTGATTGCAGATGTCTGATCATAGCCCGTAGCCTGATTTTAAAAATCTGGAGTTTCTGCAACATGTCAAATCTTTTTTGAACCTTCGGGTTGTTCTTTGCGACTTACATGAAAGCGGATTGGTATACTATGCTGTGATGATAACAACTGGAGGAAGCAATGAAAAAAATATGCTGGAATCTGCTGGTCCCGACTCTGATGATGATTGTTGTTTGTGCTTTAGCCTTTGACGTTAAGGAGACCTTGGCAAATTCATCTTATACTCTGTCTTCAAATCGTATTTCTTTTAACCTCAGTGGACCAAGAATCTATGGGGGACGGGTGATCCCTCTGCGATTGGAAATCAGCTCCCCACGTAAAGAAATTCGTCATATTGTTATCCAAAGCCGGGGGAATGGATCGCAGTCCAATGTATATGCAGCCCTGACCATTGATGTGAACAGGAATGGCGTTGGCCAGAGAATTAATGTTCCTGATGCGAAGAATTTGCGGAAGGTCGTTAATTTCCCCATTTCACGAGCCGCCTGCGGCGAAAATACGCTCTATGCGAGTGCCTGGGTGCAGGGAGGGATGGGCCGAGTCGGATCGCCTTCCAACGCCTTAAAATTCTGGAAGGATTGTGAGCCTCCTCGAGTGCAGATTCAGCTCAAGCGGAAGGATGGTACTGTTCTGGGCGGGATCGGTCATAATCAGGTTTATGGCAACTCTGTCTTGCTCGAAATCAACGCAAGAGATGATCAGGGGATCCGGGATATTGTTGTGAAAGATGCCGGGCTGAATCGCATTCTGGGGTCTCAACAATACAGACAGGGTTTGAAGCGAAACGTGAAATTCCAGGTTCGGATTCCTGTTGTCGGAGCCTATGATGACCAACCTGTTGGAATCCGTGTGTTTGTTCGTGACTGGGTCGATACCCGAAGCCATCGTGTCGAGGCTTCTGCCGGCTACACTCAGGGAACGGTTGAGATGACTCGGGTTACCCCCGCGCGGGTTGCTCCAGGACAGACAATCAGGATTGTGGGGCATTTTAACACAAAAGCTTTCAGCAGCCATCGGTTCCAGTTGTGGCTGGTCCCTTCCTCATCAGGGCGCGGAATCGATCTGCCATTGAAACGGGTCGCCGAAACGGCGCTTGATGCCACGGTCCCGCGCAATCTTCAGTCTGGCCGATACAAGATTTTCGTCAGGGATATGAGAACCAACAACTCGTATGTAAATCGGGCCCAGATGCCTCTGGAAATCACTCAGACCAACATTCTCAATGGCGTTACACCGCGCAAGGCATTGCCAAAAGTGAAATTCGGGATTAGGGGACAAGGGATCAAGTGAATAGGCTTCGCCAGGTTGGGGTAACACCTTGTTGAGATTTGACCTTTTGTGCGTATTCTCTGGGGGATGTTAATCGTTCGTTTTGTTTGGATTGAAAAGCCCGGAAACAACGTGAGTGAATAAATGGCAAAAAGCACAACCTATATTATTGGTCACCGGAATCCTGATACCGATTCGATCTGCAGTGCTCTGGCCTACACTGAATTTCTTCGCCAGCAGGGACGTACAGATGTTCAGGCTGCCCGGGCTGGCAATCTGAATCAGCAAACCGAATTTGTCCTTGAGCATCTGGGGATGACTGCCCCCCAAAGGTTGGCAGATGTTTACCCGCGGGTGGGCGATGTTATCAACTCTGAAACGGTGACGCTTAGGCCAGATGATCCGGTTGCTTCGGCTCTTGAACTTTATCATCGGCACAATATTCGAATGCTGCCGCTGGTGGATAGTGAGCAGATTCCCTGTGGGCTGCTGTTGCTCAAGGAGTTGACCGAACATTTTTTGCTGCCGACAAATCCCGGAGAAATGCGGCGGGTCCGGGTCAGTTCAAGCTCGGTTGTTTCCTGTCTGCATGCGCGTGTTGAGACATTGTATCAGCCGGATCGGCTCGAGGATCTCGACCTGTACGTTGGCGCTCGTGATGATGGACCCTTTGTCGAGTGGCTCAAGTCGATTGATCCGCGAAAAAGTATTCTGATTACCGGCCAGCGGCCGGACATTATCCGTGCTTCACTGACAGCAGGAATCCGGATGCTGATTGTTTCGGGTGGCGCGATACTGGACAAATCTCTCGTGACCCTGGCTGAGGAAAAGAAGGTCAGCCTGCTGACAAGCGAGCTGGATACGGCCAACTGTTGCTGGCGGACCCGGTTGGCGACCCCGGTGGCTGAAATGACGGGGCGCAATTTTTTGCAGGTCGGACGGCAGGAACTGTTGTCTGATCTGCGGTTGAAGCTGCTGCATCAGGACGCGGCAGGTGCCGTTGTCGTTGATGATGAGGGGTGCCTGGCTGGTATTGCCACCAAGAGCCACCTGCTGAAAAGTTCACCGGTAAAGTTGATCCTGGTTGATCACAATGAATTGAGTCAGGCCATCCCCGGTGCGGATCAGGTCGAAATTGAAGAGGTGCTGGATCACCATCGTCTGGGTAATTTTCATACGGACAAGCCGATACGTTTTATCAATCAGCCTGTCGGTAGTACCTGTACCCTGGTGGCGGGGTTGTTTCGTCAGGCCGATCTTGTCCCTGATGCCCGGGTGGCCGGTTTGTTGCTGGCGGGGCTGCTTTCCGATACCGTGATCCTTAAATCCCCCACGGCAACGCAGGTGGACCGGGAAATCTGCTCCTGGCTTGCAGATCTGGCCGGTCTCGATTTTCAGGAATTTGGCAATCGACTCTTTTCAGCCGGGAGTCCGATGGCTTCCGGCCTTTCAGCCCGAGGACTAATCACAACCGACTTTAAAGAGTATACTGTCGAAGATAAAACCCTTGGGCTGGGCCAGGTCGAGGTTGTCAGTTTTCATTCCTTTATGAACAGAAAAGCCGAACTTGAAGCAGAACTGCAAAAGATCCGAGATGAGAAAAAATATACTCTGGCGGCTTTGCTGGTGACGGACATTGTCCAGGGAACGAGTCTTTTGCTGACTGCTGGTCCGAAGGAATTGCCGTTTATGATCGGTTATCCTGCTCAGGAGACGAATCTGTATTTGGCGGCAGGAGTATTGTCCCGAAAAAAGCAGCTGGTTCCTCATTTGTTGAAAATATTCAAAGATTGATGCTCGAGGGTTTGCAGCTGGCAGTGATACCTTGAGTACGCCAGCATAGAGCAACTTCAGCAACTGTTACGTTGGCAAACATTTAACCATTGTAAATCAACAGGTTAGAAGTTAGAAATGCTGACAGTTTTTTTACGCATTCCACCCCGCTATTTTTGATGCCGAACGGTCCGATAGGTAGGTAGCGGATCATTCGGCTTCACGGCTTTTTCACCTGCGTTCTGCCAGCATTTTCTGCAGGGGGGTTGGCAAGCGACTGCGCAGGCTGCTTGTAATTTGTTCTTCGTTTTTTTGCCAGAGAATTCCCAGGGCGATAATCCCCAGACCGATGCCTGACAGGGCCAGAGGAAAGAAGAGGCTGTTCCTGAAAACGCTGTAGGCCAGGTGCCCGAGGTACCCGGCGATACCGATCCCGCCAAAAACGGCAAACACCCGACGTGAAAGAATGGCGCCGCAACCGATCATCGCCAGATTGATACCGCAATAGATCAGCTTGTTCAGTTCGCTGTTGGATCGCATTAACGACAGCCCGCCCCAGAAGGTGGCTACGCCAAACAGGTAAATCCAGAAGGCGTAGTCTTGCTGGCCGCGACTGCGTAGATCAATCCAGAAAGCGAAGCCGGTCATGCCGAGTCCGAAGAAGAGCGAAACCAGTCGGCGCAGTTCCCAATTATGATCCAGATCGTGAAAAATAAAGGGGGTGATGTCCATGCTCAGATACCAGAGCGTCACCGCAACCGGCATCAACAGGAAGGGCAGACGATAACGAAAGAAAATGATGGCGGCCCCCGCCAGAGTGCCCAGTTCCATCAGCAGCCAGGTCCAGTCGATGTAAATGTGGAAGTTGCGATAACTGTGTCGACCATCCCAAAACCCCAATGCCTGCTGTAATCCGTAGATCGCCAGGGGGATCAATACGATGGTGAGGCTGGCCGTGATTCCGGCGGGTATCAGTAAATCGCGCCGTTTAAGAATTTCGGTCAGGGCCAGGGTGAGCAGCATATAGAAAAGTGCGATGGAGAAAATCCCCCAGCCGCCAAAGGTTTCCCAGCCCAGAGTCATGAAGAGGCTCATGGCGCCGATGGCGATCATTCCTCCGAGATAGTAGAGAATATGGATGAAATTGAAACCGGGACGATGTCGCTGTTCATGATGAAGAAAGCGCCAGAGATTTTCAGCCTGCTGGGGACTGATGATGTCCTGTTCGCTGGCAACGGTGAGATCGTGACGATTAATTTTCAAGTTGAGGCCTTCCCGAGGTCACTGCCGTTCAGATTTGAAAACTTCTGCCAGCTGCCGCATAGGTGACACAGGCCCCGAATTTATTGATCAGTTGGCTGACGGCCTTGATCCCGGTACAGTGGGATGCGGCCAGAAGTTGGATGTTGAGTCGTTGTAGATCTTTTATTATAAGGTTTTCCTGTTCAGAATTGGTGAACATTAAATGAAGTCCCCCGATCAGGGCATGAAGATTTTCGGTGTGGCTCAGCTGAAGAGCATGGGTGATAATTTGCCGGATTCCGGCATGGGCACAGCCACAAAGGATGCTGAGTCCTGCACGGGTTTCCAGGTAGAGGCTTTGGTCGTCGAGCAGCGGATCGGGGATCAGTTTGCCTTCGTGCTGACAGTAAAGACTCTGGTCTGTCTGCTGCCAGGATGTGCGGGGGATTTCTCCCGAGAAAGTCAGGCCTCCTGGCAGCTTGACCGGAGTGGACGAGAGATGAAAGATGGCCCCAGCCTCTTCGGCTTCCTGACGGCTGAAGCCTGCGCCAATGTCGCGCTCTTCTCCATCTCGACAACTGATCTTGTGATCAAATGCTGCGGGATGTGTGTACACATGGGTCTCTTGATTGGCGCGTAATTTTAATAGTTGCAGCAGCCCGCCGCAATGGTCCCAGTGGCCGTGACTTAGCAGGACGGCATCAATCTCCCTGAGGTCAATCCCGCAAGCTTTGGCATTACTCAAGAGCCCGAGACCACTGCCGGTATCAAAAAGATACTGCTTTTCAGTGGTGGCTATATGACAGGCAAAGCCATGCTCACCAATCAGGCCGGGACGGGGCTCAACGCTGTTGTCGCAGAGGATGGTCAGGGTGATGCTCATGGGGGGGGCTCCGTTGGCGAGGTGAGGTTGTTGTGTCAGGGCGAGTAATTGTCGTTGCCGTTGGGCGGCAGGCTGGGCGGCAAGAGCCTTGCTGGCCTGGTAGAAGGCCGTAAAATCCTGCCGGTTTTTACGAAACAGGGCATTGAATGCGGGGACCAGTCGACGATAGGTCTGCAGTGACGCCAGGCGGGCATTGTTGAGTGTCTTGACCCATTGGTCGTAGCCTCGGTAGCCATTCCAGCTGGCTTTGATCTTTTGATACTCCTCTTGAGTTGTTTTGAAAAACTGTTCCTTGCGGCGACGTTTTTCAGCGTTTGAAATTTTCAGGTTGTACAGATCTTCAAGTTTCTGGCGGAGCCTTTCGGCCCAGGTCAGAAATGTTGCTTCGCGTTTGAGCCGTTGTTGAAACTGGCGGCGCTCGTCATCTGAACCTTGCTGCTTCAGCCAACGTCTGGTTCCTGCCAGGGCAACACTGGTGGCAAAGGCTTCGTTGAAATCGGAGTCTCCTGCCAGGTAGAGCTGCTGATGGGCCAGTTCGTGAAAGATCAGTCTGGCGATGGCCGGAGTGGGCCAGCGGCTGAAGCTGCTGAGAACAGGATCATCAAACCATTTGAGGGTTGAGTAGGCGGCGACACCTGCGACCAGGGTGTCATATCCTTCTGCCTGAAGTTTCTGGGCCAGCTGTCTGGCGTCAGATTCAGAAAAGTAACCACGATAACTGACACAACCGGCGACAGGAAAGCACCAGGTCTTGGGTTTGAGAGAAAATTCCGGGGTTGCAACCAGGTTCCAGACCGGGTAGGGCTGGTCCAGTTCGACATAACTGCAATAGCTGTCATTTTCGGGTAAGGCGAGATCTGTGACGGCAAAATTACGAATTTGCAGAATGCGGGACAGTTTATGCCGTTGTTGCAGGCTGAGGGCCGGATCGTCAAGCAGTTCGCTGATGGGTTGGCGTTTGCTGAGAATCTGATACTGCCCTTTGACGGCCTGAAGGTAATAGCCGCTGTCACTGCAAGCGCCTAGCAGCAGTAATGACAATCCTGTCAGGATCAGGCGAAAGAAAAATGAACCGCTCATTTTCAGATAAAGGCTTTGGTGAAGTGACGTTTGGTGGCGTCTTGAAGTTTACTGACGGCATTGAATGATTCTTTGAGTAACTCCTGTTCGCTTTTGGCCAGATCATTGGGGTCAAGGTAGTGGCTCGGGGGCTGGCCTTTTTCTATCAGGGTGATTTCGTTGCGCAGGCGTAAAAACGTCAGGGCTTCAAAGGCCGCTTTGATATGTTCGGCAGTTTCGATTTCAAAAACCCGTTTTTCAACCAGGGTCGTCAAACGTTTGAGTGTTGCGGCGGCGGAAATCTCTTTTTCAAGCGCGAACATCCGGATACAGTCAACAATGAAGATGCTGCCGCCTTGCTTGAGCGACAGCATTCCCTTGTGCTCGCCCTCTTTTTCTGTCAGGAAACGACCAAGAAGGCCGATAGGAACGCGATAGCTCTGGTCGAGGGTCATCATATGGTAAAGGAAACGTTTGAACTGCTGTATCTCGGAGAAGACAAGCTGTTGCAGCTGTCGGGTGAGTTGATGGTTTCCTTCCAGGCAGACGAAATCGAAAAAAATTGAAGAGTATCTGACTTTTTGTGGTTCGGGATCATTGATCCAGTTGTGAATACGTTTGCGCCAGTCTTTTAGCCGTCCGCGCCAGGCAGGATTGTTGACCATGACCTTGCCGTGACACTGAGGGTAGCCGACATGTGCCAGTGCGGTGACCAGTTTTTCGCCAAAGGGGATGAAGAAGTTTTCAACCTCGGCCAGCTGGTCGTCTGGAAAATCCTCAAAGACAAAGCCATTGTCCTGATCCGGGTCGAGCAGCATCTCACGTCGCCCGCCGCTGCCCATCAATAAAAAGGCATAGTCGATTGTCGGTGGGTTGTGTCCTTCTTCAAGCATCTGCTGGTAGCAAAGAGCATAGACTTTTTTGATAATGCTGTGGTGGATGTAGGAGAGAATCTCCATCACCTCGGGGGTTGAGTGGGTTTCGGTCAGAAGTGATCTGGCTACAGTCAGGATTTCTTTTTTGATTCTGGCGAGTCCGTCCAGGGAGTCCTGATCCCGAATCGAACCGACCATCAGCATGGCTTTTTGACTGCGGAAACGCATCAGGTCGTGCAGGGTGACGATTCCGACCAGTTCTTTGCCGTCGACGACGGGCAGGTGCCTGACCTTGTGGGTGGTCATGTAGGTCATGGCTTCATACATGTAAGTTGCTGGAGACAGGGTGTGGCGATGCGGGGTCATGATTTCACCGGCAGTCATCAGAGCCTTATTGCTGGTGTCAGGAGCCAGAACTTTGGTCACCAGATCCCGTTCGGTGATCATGCCGAGTGGTCTGTTCTTTTCATCAACGACTATCATTGAACTGATTTTCTTTTCGGTCATGCTGCGGGCCACCTGACGGACACTGGTATCGGTCTGGCAGGTTTCGACAGGGTAGTGCATGATCTCTGAAAGACGTTTTTTGAAGGGGTAGGCTTCGCGTTGGATCAGAGCATTATTGGTGTTTTCCTTGACGATATCGGCATAAAGACGGCGGACCCGGCTCAGGACAATCCGGGTGAAGTATTGCCGGATCTGGGGATAGTCAGCCGAGACGGCAGTCAGGGTTTGGCGCGGAATCAAAAAACAGCTGGTTTCAGTAACGGTGCGTGCTCCACCGGTGTAGGGTTCTTCGGTAAAAATTGGTGTGCCGCCGAAAAAGTTGCCTTCTTTGCGATAGTCGACAACCATTTCCTGCCCACCGGGTACCGTCGCGGTGATTTCAACCATCCCTTCCTGAATCACGTAGAGAAAACCGGTGGGAGGATCGTTTTGACGAAAGATGTGGCAGTCAGCCGGATAGGTCTGAATTTGTGCTGCATCCCGCAATTGATTGAGACTGTCCTGGGGGAGAATATCGAATGGGGTGGTTTCTTTGAGCTGGCGGATGCTCATTCAGAATCTCCTGCCAAAGAGGGCGTCAAGAACTTCTGACGACAGATGCCGTAAGTCTGAATGATACCATCCCGATATGTCCTTGGCTACGGGCGCGGTTTTTTCTTGTTTGTCCTGTGATCAAGAAGCAGTGCGATGATAAAACAGGCAATGCTTGTGACCATCAGTTCGGCAGTATGGACGAAGAGACTTCCTGTGATCATCAGGTCTGCGCCCATCAGGATGATGCCGATTACGCCGAAACCGAGAGCGAATTTTTTCTGCAGGGATGCGGTTGGCAAAAGAAGATCTCACTCCGGGTTGAAAACAGGATAAGGGGTGGGCCCCGACAGGGTGAATCCCTGTCGGGGCCTGTGATTCAACGAGAAAAGGCGTTCGTGCCGTCATCCTCTTCTTGATAGCCCGGCAGGTTGTGCAGTTTACGCAGGATATTGTCACCACGTTCAGCGGATTCTTCATCCAACTTTTCATTGGTGGCATTGGAAACCAGGATATTGATGAGAAACGCCAGCGGGCAGACAATCAGGGCGCTGGATGTTGCAGGCAGCAGCCCCTGGTCACCAAACATCGGGATTTTAGCCATCCAACCGAACATGGCCATCAGCGTCATGCCGAGGCCAAAGATCATTCCGGCCAGAGCGCCATATTTATTGGACCCTGAGTACCAGATCCCCAGAACCACAACCGGGAAGATGGTGTTGCCCGCAATAGCAAATGCCATGGCAACGATCTGGGCGATCAGCGCAGGTGGGTTCAGGGCAAACAGAATAACCACCCCGCAAAGAACGGCGGTAAAAATTCGTCCTACCAGCAGGGCCTGACGATCAGAACAATCTGGTTTAAATACGGTGGCGTACCAGTCATGGGCAATGGCTGAGGCCCCCGCAACCAGCAAACCTGCGACGGTGGACAGCCCTGCGGCCAGAGCCCCTGAGGCCAGGTAACCGATGAACGCGCTGCCGAGTCCGGCTCGTTCTGGTGCCGACAGGATAATGACATCGGCAACAGCTTTGCCACCTGCCGGGTTCCAGAAACGGCCCATTGCGGCATAAACCGGTGAGGACCAATAGAGCAGACCGATAAAGAACAATCCCCAGAGGACTGAGCGGCGTGCCACATCTTCATTCTTGACGGTATAAAAACGGATCATAATGTGGGGCAAACCTGCCGTACCGACCATCAGGGTAAAGACCAGGGCGATAAAATGATAAAAATCACCTTTGCCCCAGGGCAGGTAGGCATTTCTGAGCGCGGTGGTCGCTTCCGGGTCAAGTTGGCCCGCAGCGGTTTTGCCTTCCATCAGGCCCGAAATAATATTGCCGTACTCGATCTGTGGCAGGATGCCGCTGCCGCCCGCCTTGCGCAGCAGCACCCAAAGCGGAATCAGGAATGCTGAGATCAAAACGACGTACTGGATCTGCTGGTTGCGGGTGACTCCTGACATGCCGGAGATCAGCATGTAGCTTAAGACGACACCGGCAGCAAAAAAGACACTGGCTTTATAGTCCATGCCGAAGATCCAACCACAGATCAGACCAATCCCTTTAAACTGGGCGGTTGAATAGGTGATAGCAATGATGACGGTGACACTGGCGGCTATCAGTCGAACAGCGTGGCTGTTGTAGCGATCACCAAGAAATTCAGGAATGGTGTACTTGCCAAAACGGCGAATCTGGGCCGCAATCAGGCACAGCAGCAGAACATAACCGCCGGTCCAGCCGATAATGTAGCCCAGGCCGAACCAGCCTTTGAGGTAGAGCAGACCGGCGACACCCATAAAGGAGGCAGCCGACATCCAGTCAGATGCGATGGCGGCGCCATTGCCGAATTTGCCTATTCCCTGACCTGCTACCCAGTAGCCTGAAGTGCTGGATACCTTGGATAAAAAGCCAACCCCGACATAGATACAGAGCAGGGCAACCATGATGATGGCCGGGACCAGTTTGAAGCCCTGCTTGACCTGATAAATCTCTTCTCCGGCAACCCCGAAGGCGGCAGAACTGGCAAGCAGCAACAGGATGGAAATCAGGAGCGTGATCGAAAGTGCTTTTTTCATAGAGTCAATCCTTCTTACGGGCAGGCGCCGACAGCTTCAGGATTTCTGTAACCGATTGCTTTTGGCATCCCACAAGACGCAGTAGAGCTTACACAACAGGATATACCCCAGGGTGCAGCCTTGTGCCAGAAGCCAGTAGTGGAGAGGAAAACCCAAAAAACGGGTGTTGGTGATGAATGATTCTCCCAGACCGTTGGGGTCGGGAAGCCCCGCCAGCCAGATCAGGACGGGTATCCCGTAACTGAGAAGAAACCAGAGCAGGATAATGGTTTTTGCAACAGAAGTTTCGGCTTTTATCCCATCTGACGATGGGACAAAGAAATTGACATGGACTCTTTGTCGTTTTGCCATTTCGAGTCTTCTCCTGGTACAGAGGTTGGTAGGGAGCAGCCGGAACCTGAGCTGTCCGAAAGAAATCGTCAGACCGGAAAAGGGTCAAGAGTGGTCTGATTTTTACATGTGGGTTTGCTGCTGTCAATCATCCGACATTGAAATGTCGTCGGGCTGAATCCTGAAGCTTGCTGGCGGCACGAAATGCCTCTTTGAGCAGATCCTGTTCTTTTTGGGTCAAAGCGTAAGGATCGAGATAATGGGAGGGCGGTTTGCCTTGATCGATAAGGTTGATTTCATTGCGCAGGCGCAAAAAAGTAAAGGCTTCAAGGGCGGCCTTGATGTGCTCTGCGGTGTCTGGATTAAAAACCCTGGCGTCGACCAGTCGATCCAGGCGTTCAACCGTGGTGACAGCGTCTAGTTGGTTCTCAAGCAGGTACATGCGGACACAATCAATGATGAAAATGCTACCGGCCTGCTTGAGAGACAGCATCCCCTTGTGCTCTTTGTTTCGTTCAACCGTAAAACGCCCAAGCAGACCAAGCGGAACCTTATGTTTGAAATCCTGCTCCATCATATAATACAAGAACAGGGGGAACTCCCGAATCTGCTGATAGACGATGTCACGCAGATCCTGGCAGAGTGAGGCATCTCCGGCAAGAGGCATGAAATCAAAGAAAATGGTTGAATACATGACTTTTTTGGGTTCTGGGGTGTGGACCCAGTCGTAAACACGGGCATGCCAGTCTTTGAGCCGACCACGCCAGAAGGGGTTGTTGCCCATGACGCCACCATTGCAGCGCGGATAGCCGATCTTTTCGTAGGCGCTGACCAGTCGTTCGCCGAAAAGGTCGAAGAAAGCCTCGATCTCTTCGTGCTGTTCATCGGGATAATCCTGATAAATAAAGCCGTTGTCCTGGTCTGGGCCAAGCAGCATTTCGCGTCGGCCCCCACTGCCCATGATAATAAAACAGAACCGGATATCCGGCAGAACGATCCCCTCCTGTCGGACCTGTTCGAGAACGATATCGTAGCCACGCCTTAAAATGGAGTGGTGGATGTAGGAGATGATTTCCATCGTTTCAAAGGGTGGGCGCGACTCGCTTAACAGGGCCCGGGCAACCTTGACAATTTCGTCCCTGGCCTTGCGCAGATCTTCTATTTTGGTGGCCTCTTTAATATTGCCGACAAGTAACATCGCCTTTTGGCTGCGGTAGCGCATCAGATCATGCAGCGACACAATCCCGACAAGTTCCTCGTCAGAGACAATGGGCATATGCTTGATTTTGTGAGCCATCATGAAGCTGGTTGCTTCATACATGTAGGTCTCGGGAGTCATGGTATACGGATCAGTGGTCATGACATCTTTGGCGCAGATTTGACTGTTATCAACCTGTTCTCTGGCCAGAACCTTTGCGACCAGATCTCGCTCAGTGACGATCCCGAGGACCCGATTCTTTTGGTCGCATACCAGGATGGCTCCTATGCCGTGGGTGGCCATCTGCCTGGCGAGAAGTTTGACCGGCGTTGAAGGCTCACAGCATTCAACCGGAGATGACATGATTTCAGAAAGACGTTTCTGAAAGGGATAGGCTTCCATCTGGGTCAGGGATCTTTTGCCGTGTTCACTGACCATGTCTGAATAGAGACTGCGGACCCGTGAAAAAACCGTACGGGTAAAATATTCAATGATATGAGGATACTGACTGGCGGCACGGGTCAGGATTTCTGCCGGGATAAGGTAGCATTCCGTTTCTTTGACGGTGCGGGCGCCAGCGGTGTAGTTTTCGTTTGTGAAAACCGGTGTGCCGCCGAAAAAGGCCCCTTCCTTGCGGTAGTCGACAACCATCTCGGTACCGCCGGGAGTCAGAGCGACAATCTCAACCAGCCCCTGTTTGATAACGTACAAAAAACCGGTAGGAGAATCGTGCTGGTTGAAAATATGGGTATGAGGCGGAAACTTCTTCAGAATGGCGTGCTTGCTGAACTCGGCAAAGCTGTCTTCCGGGAGTTGCTTGAAGGGTTCTGTGTCTCGCAGAGCTTTACTCAGTCCCATCGCCAATATCCTTATTTCGGAAGAGTGCCCATCGGCATCGGAAGATTCGGTTGTGAACGGTTCCGAAAAAGAATAACAAAAAAGCGTGGGACCGGTGAAGTCTCAGGCAAATATTGCTGGATATCTTTGCCCCTCAGCTTTTTTTGGGGGATTTTTTCTTTTTTCCCAAAGGAAAGGGGTGAGCCTGGCGGCTGATGATGAAATCGGCAAAAATTTTACCCCACAGGGTCATGCCCGCCATGGCACTCCAGGTCTTGTACGGGAGCAGAGCCAGAATGACGCCAATAATTGCCGAGAGAGCAATTCCCCCTGCAATCAGGTTGGTCAGGCCGGTCAGGGCAGCCCATTTTTCAGGATGAGGAGGGGATTCGCCACGCTTGAGAGCGACCTCGGAATAATCCTTTTTTACAAAAATTCTCCAGGCCCGACGCAGCCAGATGAAAACCATGGGGAAAAGGGCCAGAAAAAGAATCCAGGTCATCGCAATACTGATATCAAAAACCATCCATAACTCCTGTTGGTCTACGGTTGTTGCTCAAAACGAAGGAAACTGTTTGTACCTGATACATCAGGTTGTGGGCAAGATGAGTTTTAAAAAAAACCCCGCCAGTAAGGACTGGCGGGGTGGTTGGGCAATAACAGCCCAGATCAACAACTGAATCTAGGGATTAGTGTGCACCATCTACAGCACTGGAACCCTTAGGAATACGGACTTCCTCAACCATTTGTGCAATGTCTGCAGGAACCGGCTCGGTCATGTTCTTGACCGCGAAGGCGACTGCAAAGTTGACAACTGCGCCGATAGCACCGAATGCATTCGGCTCGATGCCGAGGAAGAAGTTCGGGCCACCGATGGCGTCAACAAAACCCGTTCCTTTGATGAAGAAGATCCCTTTGTGGGCGAAAACATAGAACATGGTGACACCGATACCGGCGAGCATACCGGCAACAGCACCTTGCTTGTTCATGGTTTTACTGAAGATACCCATCATCAGGGCCGGGAAGATTGAACTGGCGGCCAGACCGAAGGCGATAGCCACGGTACCAGCGGCGAATCCCGGAGGATTAAGACCCAGATAACCAGCGACCAGGATTGCGCAGGCCATGGAAATCTTACCGGCCATCAGCTCACCTTTTTCGGTCAGGTCAGGCATGAACTTCTCTTTGAGCAGGTCATGAGAGATCGCTGAAGAAATAGCGAGCAACAGACCCGCTGCCGTCGAGAGAGCAGCAGCGAGACCACCGGCTGCGACCAGGGCGATAACCCAGTTAGGCAGCAGGGCGATTTCGGGGTTGGCGAGAACCATGATGTCTCGGTTAACGCTAAGCTCGTTGCCTTTCCAGCCAGCAGCAGCAGCCTTGGCCTTGAACTCGGCACTCTTTGACTTGCTGTTGTAGTACTGGATACGTCCGTCGCCGTTTTTGTCTTTAAACTTCAACAGACCTGTCACTTCCCAACGCTTCATCCAGTCAGGACGCTCGTCATACTTGATCTGTGCATCCGGAGCGAAAACGTTGCTGTCGGTCATGATCTGAGGGTTAACGGTGGTGAGCAGGTTCATTTTAGCCATGGCAGCAACAGCAGGAGCTGTGGTGTACAGAATGGCGATGAAGACCAGTGCCCAACCGGCAGAAGAACGGGCATCCTTAACCGTAGGAACGGTGAAGAAACGCATGATAACGTGTGGCAGACCGGCAGTACCGATCATCAGCGACACGGTGTAGACAAACATGTTAAATGTCCTCAGACGAGTACTGGTTGTGTACTGAGCGAAACCGAGATCCTGGGAAATCAGGTCCAGCTTGTGCAGCAGGCTGACACTGGTGCCGGCCATGTTGGAACCCAGGCCAAGCTGTGGCAAAGGATTGCCGGTCAGGTGCAGCGAGATGAAAATTGCCGGTACCGTATAGGCCAGGATCAGCACGCAGTACTGAGCAACCTGGGTGTAGGTGATCCCTTTCATGCCACCGAAAACGGCGTACATGAAGACGATGCCCATTCCGATATAGATACCGGTTGCGTTGGAAACACCGAGAAAGCGCGAAAAGGCAACCCCGACACCCGTCATCTGACCAATGATGTAGGTCAGTGAGGCAGCGAGAAGGCAGAAAACGCCAACGGTACTTGCACCTTTGGAATAGTAGCGGGTCCCGAAGAACTGCGGAACGGTAAATTTACCGAATTTACGCAGATAGGGAGCCAGCAGCATGGCGAGCAGAACGTAGCCACCGGTCCATCCCATCAGGAACAGCGCACCACCATAACCCATGGCAGCGATCAGGCCGGCCATGGAGATGAAAGATGCAGCGGACATCCAGTCAGCGCCAGTTGCCATACCGTTGAGAACCGGGTGGACATTACCACCAGCAGCATAGAACTCTTTGGTACTACCCGCGCGGGCCCAGATGGCGATGCCAATATAGAGCGCGAAGCTCAAACCTACAAATAAATATGTTGTTGCCTGAAGACTCATGTCAGTATTCCTCCCTTAATCTTCGTGAACGTCGAATTTTTTATCGATGTTACCCATCAGTTTGGCGTAGATAAAGATGAGCGCCACGAAAATATACATTGAACCCTGTTGGGAAAACCAGAAACCCAGCGGATATCCACCAATGTGGATGTTGTTGAGCGCTGGCGCCAGCAGAATGCCGAAGCCATAAGACACGACGAACCAGACGATCAGGATGTTTCTGATCAGACCCAGAGTCGCTTTCCAATATCCTTCGCTATCGTGTTGCATAAAGCCTCCTCTCTCTCTTCTCGTTTTAGGAAAAATTTACGAGTGTACAAACCCATACTAGAATAGTTCGGACCAGTCATTACGCCGGTCCAGTGGTCAGTCAATGGAACTTGCTGCCTCCTTTCGCAAAAAAAATCATACGTCGAATTTCGCTTTTATTTGTAGGCATCTTTGGTTATGAAATGTCCGACATAACCAAGTTTTGACGATATAACAATCCCGGTCTCGATCAATCGCGGCAACAGGACGTTGTTTATTTTCTCGCTTGTCAAACGAAACTCGGGACCGATCATGCACAAGCTTCCCGGTATGTTTCCCTGCGCATCCATGAGTGGTGTTGCAAGTGAGACAATTCCGTCACCGAAAACGCCGCAGTCAACGCTGCCGCCGACTTTCCGGATCTGCGACAATTCAACCTCGAGTCCCTGGAGGCCTTCGAGGTTGCAGTTGCCAAAGTGTAATGCACTATTGGCCAGGATGACGCGGCCGGCTGATGGCCCGGTGATCGGATAACGATTGCCGACCAGCGGGATGATCTTGACCTGTTGCAGCGTATCAACCATATCAAGCATCAGGATTTCATTGCCCCGAGGGACCGCCAGGTAGAGAGCTTCGTTGCATTCTCTGGCCAGCCGTTCGATGACCGGTTTGGCCTTGCGCAACAAGCCCATGCGTGAGAGAAACTTCTGTCCCATTTCATAGGCTGACAGGCCGAGTCGATATTTACCGGACTTCTGCTCTTTTTCGACGTAACCGCGATTCTCAAAGGTTGCCAGCAATCGAAAAATGCTGGTTTTGTTCATGCCGAGCCGCTGACTGAGTTGCGAGATGCGAACCTCATCCTCTTCTTCGCAGAGCGCCTCAAGTACATCCAGAGCGTTGTCAACCGATTGGATCGAATATGACTCTTTCTGGCGGGGTGGCAACCGGCAGCTCCTTGTCACAGGTCAGTTTTGTCGACATATTTAGAACAGGTGTTCACGATGTTGTCTCCGCTAGAAACTAATACAGCGTTTTATTTTTGTCAACAAAATATTGTTCGGATTACCACGTGGCTGACGCTCCCTGTTAAATCAGGAGGTTAGGAGAGCGTGAAGGTCTTTTTGTCTTGATTGCCGGTGAGTTTTTCGGGGTGTGAACCTGGCTTTGACAGGTTGCAGCAGGGGCAAAATTTAAAAAGGTTATAGGGCTTTCAGGTAGGACCAGGTGATTTATTGGAACAAAATTAGGATGAATTGGGTATCAATTGAATTTATCTAATAATACATAAAACAGAAATTCTCTGTGTGAAATATAGTTTGCGGAATTCATTGGACCGGTTCGTTTTGGCTCTCTGTTTGTATGCTGTTGCCCTGCAGTTGTCCGTATGGGAATTACCGGCCCTGTTGGCAGAGCTTGTCGACCAGGGGCTGGTCAGCAGCCAGCAGTTTGTAATTGGCAAGGTCCGCCAGGGGAACCCAGCGGTGTTCACTGACCTCAATGTTGCGTGGTGTCCCGCCTTCACGTTGGCAGCTGTAGGCCAATAATAAAACCGGTCCCCAGGCATACTGGTGGAACAGGACATCCATGATTGCTCCGACCTGAATATCCAGGCGAGTTCTTCGCGAATTTCCCTTTTCAGGGCATCTACGGGTGATTCTCCGGGATTGATCTTGCCACCGGGGAATTCCCATAATCCTCCCTGAGGCTTGTGGTCCGGGCGGCGCGTTATCAGAACCCTGTCATCTTCAATGATGACTGCCGCAGTAACCAGCAAGGGGGGCTTGTTTTGGTTGGTGGTGGATTTTATGATCTTTTTGTGGCCTGTAGCGGTGGCTTGTGGTAGAAAACAGGCCGCTTCTATTGGTTTATCAGGAGACATGATTTTATGTTTGAACTTTCCGACAGAGGGCGTGGTGTCCGTAAGATGTTTGATACCATAGCACCTCGTTATGATCTTCTCAATCGTCTGCTTTCTCTGGGCATTGATCGCCGCTGGCGACGTTTTGCAGTAGGAAAACTTGAGGTGCCTGCGGAAGGGCGTGTCCTTGATATTGCCACGGGGACCTGTGATGTGGCCCTGGAAATTGCCGCCCGTACAGACTCATCGGTTTTGATTGTTGGCGAAGATTTCACCCAGGGAATGTTGGTTCATGGCCAGAAAAAGCTGGATCAGTCAGCGCTGGGTCGACGGATCATGCTGGTCAATGCGCCCTGCGAAGAGATCCCCCATCCTGATGCCAGTTTCGATGCTGTTACCATTGCCTTCGGGATTCGTAATGTCGTTGATCGCGAACAGGGGTTACGCGAAATGGTACGGGTTCTCAAGCCTGGCGGGCGTGCGGTTATTCTGGAGTTTTCCAATCCGCGGAGCCGCTTGTTTCGCAGCCTCTATCATTTTTATTTTTGCCGGGTTCTTCCGGCGATTGGCGGACTTTTTTCACAGCGTAGCGCCTATCAGTACCTGCCTGATTCAGTGTTGGAGTTTCCGGCTCAGGAAACCTTCTGCACGATGATGACCGAGGCCGGGTTTGCATCCGTTGATTTCACCGACCTGACCTTTGGAATTTCGACAGTTTATGTCGGAGATAAGGCCTGAAATAATTCAATTCTCGTGGTTATCTTCCAAGGGTGGGGCTTTTTGCCCTGGCCGGGGGGGAGTGGTCAGAAACTCTCCGGTTTTCCGAAGAATTCGATAAGGCAGACTTAACGCTCGGCCGATAATGCCAAGTGCCGTTTTGGCGACAGATGATGCGGGCGCGGCCTCGACCTTGGGGTTGTCAACCGGTCCCTTCAGGGTAAACAGGGCCGTAATCAGAGCTTTTTCCTTGCCGGTAAGAACCCAACCAAAAAGAGGTACCCGGCTGAGGATAATGTCGACAGTGCGCAGGGGTTTTATTCCCACCGTGCTGTCGATCGTATTTTGCAGGGTGTCGATCTGACCGACAGCCGAGATATTGATAGCCGGACTGGTAATGTGAAAGTCATTGATCGTAAGGATGCCTTTGGTCATTCGGGCGCTGGTTTCGAGGCGCGAGAACGGCAATCCTTCTTTGTCCATGTCGGGCAGACGAAACTTGAATAGCTGGGAGACATTGAGCAAGCTGAAGATTCGGGCAAAGCCTTTTAGCTCACGCATCGCTCCTTTGCGGATGACCAGATGGCCGCCACCATGCGACGTTTTCCAGAATCGTTCACCTATCTCTTCTCCTTCCAGATAAAAATCGCCACTCAAGGTTCCGCGGAAAATACCGCTTTTTTCAAACAGCATCTCGTAGACTCTGTCGGCGTCACAGTTTTGAGCATATCCGGATATTTTCAACAGATGATTGCGTGAGCGGTCGAACTCGACCCGTCCGGTGACGCGTCCGCTTCCCAGATTGAGTGTGAGAGGGGACAGGGTGAAGACGCTGTCGCGGTCATTGATAGTTCCCTGTGCATTTTCAAAATAGAAACTCCCCAGACGACCTTGTTTGACCTGAACCTTGAGCTCAAGAGTTGGCTTGTTGCGGGATGCCGGGACAGATGCGGTCCGGTGTGGGCCACTGAACAGACGGATCATATCGAGAATGTCAGCATCCTCAGAGCTGGCTTCAAGGACAATATGCGGGGAGTGATAACCGTGCATTTGACCCGTGACCAGTGCTGTTGTTTTGTTTTCTACCTTCAGCCGGATTCGATCAAAAATGATCCCCGATTTGTCGATTCTGAGAGTTCCATCCAGATCCTGTAATTGCATCTGCCGGTTGGTGAAGATCAGGTCCCGAGCCTGGACCGACTGTGCGGTGACGTGCAGCTTGAGCTGGGGTTTTTGCCAGTGAGCCAGGTTGCCATCGACCTGTAACGGTGATTCCCCCAGAAGCGTTCGTATCTTGCTGAACCTGAATCCATGCTGATCAAAATTGACGGTTCCTGTCGTCTTTTTGAGATCACTCAGAACCCGGGTTAAATGTACTTCGCCTTCCTGTAGATCAATTTTCCCGGTTAAATTGTTCGTGCCCTCAAATTGCATCTGCCCGCTGACTCTGCCCTTGAGTTTGAGATGAGTAAACAGGGGAGAAAGGCTTTGCAGGTCTGCCAGAGAAAAAGGGGCCAGGTCCAGGGTCCCTGACCAGACATTCTCTTTGCGGCGCAGATCTCCCCTGACTTGCAGCAGCTGAGTGTTGCCAGTGAGGCTGGCCTGATCGAGTTGAAAATAATCTGGTTTTACCAGCCCCGAAAGCTGCAGCGACAGCGGAATCTTCTTTTTCTTGTCCAGCAGGATTCCCAGACCAAGGGCTGAATTTGTCAGATCTGCTTGCAGGTTTACCGTCAGTTGGTCTGGTGACCCGGAAAGGTGCAGACTCAGGGGGATCTCGCCGGCGAATTTTTGTTTTTTGAGAGGTTTTAATGCCAGTCCTTGTTGCAACCTGTTCAGGTCAACGTTACTGCGTAGATTGAATGACAGCTCAGGTTGGCTGAGATTGAGCAGGCCTGAGGTACCATCAAATTGAAAAGGAACTTGCGCAAAGGTTCCCCGGCCATCTTGCAGGCTAAGGCGTGCGTTACGCATCTCAAGGACCATAGACGTCGCGGAGAGACGGCTCGATCCCAGGGGATAAGCCATATCTGTCACTTTAAGGTAGGCGGATTGCAATGGTGAAAACGGGTTTTCTGCCGTTGAATGCAGGGGGCCATTGAAGGAAATATCCAGTTTTTCTATTTGGCCCGAAAGATCGGTCAAGGGAGGACTGGCCCCGATCAACAAGGTTTTAAGACGTGTTTTTGTCAGGGCGATTTTTCCGCTTAATCGAGGGGCCTTACCCCGGTGGTCAAGTTGCAGGTTGCCCGTCAGGGGAACACCGACCAGACCTAATTTCAGATTGCGAAAGCTGTCGACAGCTTTACTTGATTTCCAGTCTGAAGTCAGACTGATAACAGGCTTGCCGTTTTGTTTGTTGCTAAGGGAGGCGTCAAGCAGAACCTTCTGGGCAGGCACACCCTTGGCTTTTACGGTGAGATCAAAGCGTTTTGGCAGTTTGTCCGTCATCCATTTTTGCAGAAACTGGCGTTTCAGGTTGTTGAGGGAGAGGTCGCCACGTAATTGTCCCTGCCGCCAGGGTTGTCCCTGATGCTGACGGGTTAACTCAAAAAAGGCATTAAATTTGGCGTTCTGATTGTCCTGAAACAGGGTTGCCGTCGTAGCGAGCTGAGTCACAAGGCCCTTGCCGAGGCCATGCAGAACCAGATTGAAGTTCTCGATTCGCAGTGGTTTCGCATCGGTTTCCGGGTAAGTGATTGTCAGGCTGCCTTGCCGGATCTGCAAAGTTTTAAGCCCCAGACGATCAAGGCTGAGGGTAGACTGAGCCAGCTGAACAGGGAGCCCGAGCTTAAGGCTTGGATAGTCAAGCAGGACCTGCTGGATGATGATTTCGCCGCGTAGTAGACCGTAAGGGTCAAGAATTGCGGTGAATTGTGGGATATGCAACCGGAAATTATCGCTGTCACCTATTTGCAGATTGCGAATATCAAGCGCAATACCATTGTGAAAACTGAGTTCTGCATCGCCGAGCGTGACGCTGGTGTTCAGGGCGCGCTCCAGGTGACTTGCCAGTTGCTGTTTGTATGCGCCGATATCAAGTTGCAAAAGGGCGATCAGGGCCAGACTCAACACCAGACCAACAGCAAAAATCAGGATGCTGATCAGGGGGCTTCGGCGATGGCGGGGACGTCTGGTCATTCAGTAATCCAAAAAAACGGGTTTGTTGTCAGTCAAAGAGAGACAAGTGGTTTTCAAGGCGCTTCGACGACTCTTGACTGATTGTAGTCTCTTCTACTGGCGTCATGTCAAAAAGCAAATCATAACGGTTATTTCAGGGCGCGACAAGCATTGTAGCGCCAAAGCGCTTTCGTCTCACGGCGGTGCGGATAGATTCTTTACACAAGCGATACCTGCTGATAACATGAGCCGCCTTCTGCGGCGGCCCGACAGGCGGGTTGCGGGCGATGCCTTTTCTGTTCACCTGAAGAGTGAGTTTTTCTGAATGAAGATCAAACGGGTCGATATTTTCGGCTTCAAATCTTTTGTCGATAAGGTGTCGCTCGACTTTCAGCAGCGAATTACCGGGGTTATCGGTCCGAACGGCTGTGGCAAGAGCAATATCGTTGACGCGATTCGCTGGGCGATGGGTGAGCAAAATGCACGCAATCTGCGTGGTCGGGCGATGGAAGACATCATTTTTGGTGGTAGTGAGTCGCGCAAACCTCATGGCATGGCCGAAGTTTCGATTATCTTCGACAACAGTGCCAAGCTTTGTCCCGAAGCTTATCGTGATTATGCCGAAATTATGGTTACCCGGCGGCTTTACCGCAATGGTGACAGCGAATACCTGATCAATAAAACTCCCTGTCGTTTGCTCGACATTACTGAACTCTTTATGGATACCGGTGTCGGAGCACGGGCCTACTCGATTATCGAACAGGGTAAGGTTGGAATGCTGGTCAGTGCTCGTCCTGAAGAACGCCGGGCACTGATAGAAGAAGCCGCAGGCGTGACAAAATATAAGTCACGTAAAAAAACGGCCCAACGCAAAATGGATGCAACCCGGCAGAATCTGGTGCGTCTGGGCGATATCATTTCAGAGGTTCGGCGGCAGACCGGCAGTCTCAAACGACAGGCGCAGCAAGCCGAAAAATATCGTGAATTGCGCGGGGAGGCCAAACGGATTGAAATCTGTATGGCTGGTAACCGTTTTCGTGGATTGAGTGATGAGTTGCGGCAACTTGAAACCGATCTGGGGACTCGTAGTGAAAAATTGGGGGCCAGTGAGTCGCACCTGGCTGCTGAAGAGTTGCGGATAGAGGAAAGAAGGCTTCAACTGCTCAAGGTCGAAGATGATCTGGCGCACCAGCAGGAACAGGATTACGCCCTGGGCGGCGAGATTCAACGTGTCGAGGGCGAGATCTTGTTAAGTGGTCGTCAGGTTGTGAATCTGCACGAGCAGGCGCAGACGATGAAGGTCGAACAGGAGCAGTTAACCGCAAGATTGGCTCAGCTGGATGTCGATGCGGTTGAGCTTGAGCAAACCGAAAAACGCCTGGGCGATGAACTGGAGTCAACTGCCGAGGCTGTTGATAGTGAGCAGGAGACTCTTCGCCAACGTTTGACTGCCGAGCAGGAACTTGTCGCGCGACTTGAGCAGGCCCGGCGCGAACAGATGGACCTGTTATCCGAAATAGGGCGCCTTGGAAACCGCCATGAAGAGATTGTCCGGCGTTTGCACGCCGAGGATGAGCGCCAGGAGCGCAATCGCCGCGAAACAGTCGGCCTGCAAGAAGAGTTGGCCGAGTTGGAGCAGCAACTGACGGCTCTGGAAAGGGCAAGTGAAGAACTTGGTGCCTTGCAGACGACCCAACAGTTGGAACGTGAAAATCTGGCAGAAACGATTTTGCAACTCAAGGGAGAACAGCTTTCAGCTGAAGGAGAGTTACAGGAAAAACGCCAATTGTTTGAAAAGGTTCGTTCGCGGCTTGAATCACTGACTGAACTTGAAAATAATCTCGATGGTTACAGTGACGGGGTTCAGACCCTGTTTGCCGAACCCTCCAATCTTGTCAGGCAGGTGGTTGCCGATCTGTTGTGCGCTGATCCGGCCCATGAAACCCTGGTCGAAATTGCCCTTGGTGAACGGCTTCAGGCCATACCTGTTACCGGTGTGACGCAGGCTGAAGAGTTGCTTGATCGTCTGAAGCAATCAGGAACACGGGCTGCGCTGGCCTGTTCTGTCGGCTTGTCCCCTCCTGCCGCTTATCCTGGCGGACGTCATTTTATCGAACTGGTCAACCCCGGTGAAGGCCATGCTGCCCTAGTCGGGGCCCTGCTGGCCGGGTGCTACCTGGTTGATGACGTCATGATGCATCTGGAAAATCCTTTGCCTCCCGGGACGTTGCTGGTTGATCCTGACGGGCGTTGTCTGGGATGGCGTGGTGATCTGTCCGGGGGGGCGACGGCGATGGCCGGAGCCGGACTGTTACGAAAAAAGCGTGAATTGGGCGATTTGGAAAAACAGGTTGTTACCCTCGATCGTCAGCTTGTTGATCAGCAGCAGCAGGTGCATCAGCTTCAGCAGAGGCGTGAGCAGCAGGAAGAAACACTGCATGAACTTGATCTTTTGTTGCAGCAACAGGCGTTGAAGAAGCTGGAACTGCAAAAAGATTTTGACCGGCTGCATCATGAGCAGGTTCGTTTAGGTGAGCGCCTTGAACTTTTGAAGTTTGAGAATGAACAGCACGAAGAAGACAGGCAACAGTTGCTGGAAGAACAAGCTCAGATCGGCAGGAAACGTCAGGAGATTGAAGAACGGCAAGAACAGTTGCAGCGAGATAATCTGGTTCTTCAGGAACAACTGGTCGAGATTCGTGAAGGGGTTGAAGTGGTTCGCGAACAGCTGACAGTTCTGAAAGTGAGATTGGCTGAATGTCGTCAGCAACGAGAGGGCGAACAGTTGGCTCGGCAGCGTTTGGCGGCAAATCGTTCCGAATATCAACAGCGTCTGGATCAACTGGCCGAGCGGTGTCGTGCCGGAGAAGAGCGGGTTGTTGAACTGCGGAAAAGTGAAGAGAAATTTCGGGTTGAATTGGAACTGCTGATTGCCCGTCGTGAAGCCGGTCAGCAGAAGATATCTCAGGCCCGCGAACAATTTGAGGCCGAGCGGGCTGTTTTAGAGGAACAACGAGAGAATCTTCGCCTGGTCAGGTCTGAAGTTGAACAGTTGCGGCGTGAAGTCGGGCAACAACAGCTGCGACAAAAGGAACTGGTTGTCGAGATTCACCACATCCGTGAAACGGTTGCTGAAAAGTTTGATGTCGATCTCGAAGAACATCAGGTGGCTGAAGCGGATGCCGAAGAACTTGAACGTCTGCAACTGAAATTACGCCAGTTGCAGCAACGGATTTCAGCGCTTGGCGAGGTCAATCTGACCGCAATTGATGAATTTCGTGAACTGGAAGAACGTTACGAATTTCTGGTTGCCCAGCGCGATGACCTGCATCAGTCTCTGGACGATCTGCAAAAGGCGATCAGCAAGATCAATCGGACGACCCGGCGGCGTTTCAAGGAAACCTTTGATCAGGTCAATGAAAAATTCAAGCAGGTTTTCCCGCGCCTGTTTCGTGGTGGTCAGGCCGAGTTGCGCCTGACTGATGAAAATGATCTGCTTGAAACCGGCATTGATATTATCGTACAACCTCCGGGCAAGAAGCTGCAGAACGTCAATCTGCTCTCAGGTGGCGAAAAAGCGCTGACTGCGGTGGCGATCATCTTTTCACTGTTTTTGATCAAGCCAACTCCGTTCTGTATGCTTGATGAGGTTGATGCTCCGCTGGATGATGCCAATATTGACCGTTTTGCCGAGATGGTGGCCGAGATGTCCCAAAACTCACAGTTCATTATCATCACCCACAGTAAGCGCACCATGGCAACGGTTGATATTATGCACGGAATCACCATGCAGGAACCGGGAGTCTCCAAACTGGTATCGGTAAGGGTGAATGATTATCCTTTGGAAAATAAAGTTGCCGATGCGTCCTGAAACAAGAGAGTTCTTCAGGCCACAATGGCTATCTGATTCGCGACAAAGAGGGGACAATGCCTTTTAAGTACCTTTTACAGGAGATGTTGGATCAGCTTCCCGGAGCGGTTGGTGCAATCATTGCCGATTGGGAGGGTGAGGCTGTTGATCAGGTTGCACGTCTGGATGATTTTGAAATCAAGGTTCTCGGAGCCCACAAGGGCATCATCCTGAGTCGCTTGCGTGAAGCTCTGCAGCGACTTGATGGTGGAGATCTGGAAGAGGTGTTGATTTGTTTTGATCAGGGGAAAACCCTGATTGCACCATTGAATGAAGATTATTTTTTGGTTTTGACTGTTGAGCCGCAGGTGATGGCTGGCAAGGCGGCTTTTGTGATGCGACGTTGTGTTGAGCAGTTGCGTCAGGATATCTCCTGATTTTATTTCTTCGGCAGAGCGTCTGAAGAAGGTTTTGTTGACTTTACGTTGGAAAGGCCCGGTACAAGAAAATGGTCTGGTTTGATCAGTTGTTGAAATATTTGGCGACGTTGCTGCAGTCGGCTGGCGTCCCCGATGATAAGTTGAGTATTGCCGCGTTGGCGGTTGTTTATGTTGCCGCGATCATCATCGCGCTCGTGCTGGTTCTGGTGCTGCTTAAAATTGCCGCAAAGGGCGGCAAAAAGGATCTTGCCGAACCGGGTTCGGTCGAAGATGCTGGTTTCGAAGCCGAAGCCGAAGCCGAAGCCGAAGCCGAAGCCGAAGCCGAAGCCGAAGCCGAAGCCGAACCGGTTAATCTGCTCGCCCGGTTTCACGCCGGAGTCTCGAGAACACGTTCTGCTCTGGTGGGACGGGTTGATTCGTTGCTGCGCGCCGGGCGTAAAATTGATGATGATCTCTTTGAAGAGCTTGAAGAAATTCTGATCACGGCTGATCTTGGTTTGGTCACGACCCGTACCCTGATGGAGGCTCTTGAAAAACGGAGCAAGGCTGAAGGGTTGAGTGATGCGGCGCAGCTGCGTTCTTCATTAATGGCCGAAATGTCCGGTCTGTTGGTTGATGCCGACCCCATAACTCCTGATTCGGCAGAAGGCCCTTTTGTGCTGATGGTGATTGGTGTTAACGGGGTTGGTAAAACGACGACTATTGGCAAGCTGGCTCGCCGGTTTGCCCAGCAGGGCCACAAGGTTGTGTTGGGAGCAGGAGATACCTTTCGGGCTGCTGCTGCCGAACAGCTGGTGACCTGGGGGGAGCGAGCCGGAGTTGACGTGATTCGTCATGCCGAAGGAGCGGACCCGGCTGCCGTTGCCTTTGATGCGGCACGGGCCGCAATTGCTCGCAAGGCAGATCTGCTGATCCTTGATACCGCAGGTCGATTGCACACCAAGGTCAACCTGATGGAAGAGCTGAAAAAGGTTCGCCGGGTCCTTGAGCGCGAAATTCCCGGTGCTCCTCATCAAACTCTGCTGGTTGTTGACGCAACCACCGGGCAGAATGCCCTGACTCAGGCGCGTCAGTTTGACGAGATGATCGGGGTTGATGGAATTGCCCTGACCAAGCTTGATGGAACCGCAAAAGGGGGAATCGTGGTTGCGATTGCCTGCGAACTGGGTTTGCCGGTTCGTTATGTCGGGGTTGGCGAGGGTGCCGAAGACCTGCAAGAGTTCAGTCCACAGAAATTTGTTGATGCCCTGTTTGAAAACTGACCGATAATCTTGACTTTTCCGGAATGAGAGCCTAAATTTCGGGAGAGGAGTTGCCCGTGAGTCCTGTCTGTCATCGTTCCATTGAAGCTGCGGTTGATCGTCTGTTGCGACGTAACGCACAGCTTCAGGACCTTTGTCACCAGCTTGTGGCTGAACAGGAGAATTGGCAGCAGCAGCGGCGGGAGCTGTTGGCCGAGATTGAGGGTTTGCTGACCGACCTTGAGCGATTACAGGAGAGCCACCCATGAATGCGACCGTCAAGGTGCAGTTACTGGGTCGTGACTATTTGTTGCGCAGTCAGGGAGACCCCGACCGGGTGCAGGAAGCTGCGGCATTGGTTGAGGACAAGCTCGCAGGTTTAACAGAGGTTGTTTCGGTTGATACACGTGATCGTTTTATGTTGGCAATGTTGAACCTGGCTGGTGAGTTTTTGCAGGAAAAACGCAGACGGCAGGCGGCAGAAAACGAACTGGACGAACTGCGGGTGACACAATCCCGGCTTCTGGCCGAAGAATCCCGGTCACAACGGATTGAGGCAGAATTGATCGAGCGGATTGAAAACGCGCTCAATGATTAAAGCGACAAGGCAGGGCAATAAGAAATAACCCTGAAAATTTCAGGGCTGGAAGATAGATAGCGTGACGAAACATTGTGCATGCGGGGCTGAATAAACTCAGACTGCCTACTTGAAGGCAGCTTCATCGGGGTCCTCATTATTACGGGGTTCTCCGCAGGTTTCTTAATCTGGATATGACGTTTACGAACCGATTCCATTCTCAGTCAACTGGGCCTTTACAAGGGCCGAAGACGAGGGAAATCTGAATAAAGTCTGATGTTTTACCAGGGCGACTGCCCTGCCTGCCTGATCTGTTACTTTCCTGCCCTGGAGATGTTCGGAGTCTGGATGTCTCTGCCTTTTGACAAATGTTCGATCAGAACAGCACTGATTCAACAACGTACCGGGTTGAGTCGTGAAGATGTTGCGTCATTGAGCCGGGCCGCCCAGGACCGGGTTCTTGGTCTGGATGTCTATCGTGCTGCCGGAACACTGGCTCTTTACAGCCCGATTCGCAATGAAATTGCAACTGCTGGTCTTTTTGCTGCTGCGTTGGCGGCCGGAAAGCGGGTTTGTTACCCGGCAGTTTGCGGAGATGAACTGAGGTTCTTTCAGGTTTCTTGTGATGAAGATCTGTGCATTGGTCGCTTCGGGATCGCTGAGCCTGATCGACAGACGGCTGAAGTGGAGCTTGCTCATATCGAATTGTTGTTGGTTCCCGGGGTTGCCTTTGATCAACGAGGTTTTCGGGTGGGGTATGGTCAGGGTTTTTTTGATCGCCTCTTGGCAAAAGGAGATTTTATCGGAACAGGAATTGGTTTTTGCTACGACTTCCAACTGTTGGCTCAATTACCAACGGAACGACACGACCAGCGGGTTGACCTGCTGGTGACGGATAAACGTATTTTTCTCCCGTCTCGGATTTAACAGGACGGGTTCACCATAGATTTCAGGGAGGTATCTGCTGTGGAGATGGAACTTCTGCTTGTAGTGATGGTCCTTGCTGCGTTGGCAGCCGGGGTTTTTATCGGGATGATTTTGCGGCGCAAGTTGTCGGAGTCGAAACTTGCCAATGCCAGAGCGGCAGCTGATCAACTGGCGATTGAGGCCAAGAAGGAAGCTGAATCGATCATCAAGGAAGCCACGATTCAGGCGAAAGACCTTGTGCTGCAGGCCAAGGCGGATTGGGAAGCAGAGGCTCGTGAACTGCGCAAGGAAATTCAGGTGCAGGAGAATCGCCTGCAACAAAAAGAAGAGAACCTTGAACGTAAGGCTGACGCTCAGGAAGCGCGTCTGGCCGAACTCGACAAGAAAGATCATCAGTTGCGCTCTCTTGAAGGCCAATTGAGCAAACGCGATCAGGAATCGGCCCAGTTGCTGGCCGCACAACGTGAGCAGCTGGAAAAAATTTCGGGGATGAGTGGAGAGCAGGCCAAACAGCAGCTGATGGAGTCGATGCAGAGTGAGGCCCGTCACGACGCGGCACGCAGCATCAAGCAGATTGAGGATGAAGCGCGGGAAATTGCTGACAAAAAGGCCAAGATGATCATGGCGGTTGCGATTCAGCGTTACGCCGGTGATTATGTGGCCGAAAAGACCGTCAGCGTTGTGCCTTTGCCAAATGATGAGATGAAGGGGCGTATCATCGGTCGTGAGGGGCGTAATATTCGTGCAATCGAAGCTGCAACCGGGATCGATCTGATTATTGATGATACCCCGGAAGCGGTGGTCATTTCCGGTTTCAATCCTGTGCGGCGTGAAGTCGCTCGTATCTCCCTCGAACGGCTTATTGCCGATGGCCGGATTCATCCCGCGCGGATTGAAGAGCTGGTTGAAAAGGCTCAGGGCGAAGTCGATGAGGCCATTCGTGAGGCTGGAGAGCAGGCTACCTTTGATGTGGGTGTCCACGGTATCCATCCCGAGATTATCAAATTGCTCGGGATGCTCAAGTACCGGACCTCCTACGGCCAGAATGTGTTGCAACATTCGATAGAGGTTGCTTTTTTGTGTGGCATGATGGCTGGCGAACTGGGAGTGAACGTCAAGCAGGCCAAACGGGCCGGGTTGCTGCATGATATTGGCAAGGCGGTCAGTCACGAGCTCGAGGGTTCGCATGCGGTCAATGGTGGCGAGCTGGCGCGAAAATATGGTGAGTCCGCTAAAATTGTCCATGCTATTTCAGCCCACCATGAGGATGAAAAGCCCGACACGGTTCTGGCTATCCTGGTTCAGGCGGCGGATGCCCTTTCTGGCGCACGTCCCGGAGCACGACGCGAAACCCTTGAAACCTATGTCAAACGTTTGCGTGAGCTGGAAGGAATTGGAACCTCCTTTTCCGGCGTGACCGGTTGCTTTGCCATTCAGGCCGGGCGCGAAATTCGTGTGATGGTTTCCAGTGATGAGGTTTCAGATGCCAAGTCTCACGTATTGGCCAAGGATATCGCCCGCAAAATCGAAGACGAGATGACCTATCCCGGCCAGATCCGGGTCAATGTTATCCGTGAAACCCGTGCTGTAGAGTACGCGAAATAGAATTCAGGCGTTAAGTGTCGGGCGTCAGGGGGTTAGTCCTCTTGTGGCCATCACGCTGACCTGTGTGGAGTTTTTTTTGAACCTTCTTTTTGTAGGTGATGTCGTTGGCAAAGCTGGACGACAGATCCTGAAACAACGTCTGCCGTCACTGATCGATCGCCACATGGTTGATCTGGTGGTGGTCAATGCCGAGAATGCAGCAGCCGGTTATGGCCTGACCCTGTCAGTCATGGACGAGCTGTATAAGGCCGGGGCTCAGGTTCTGACTTCTGGCAATCACATCTGGGATAAAAAAGAAATTCTTGAGATTCTTGATCGTGATGAACGCTTGCTGCGTCCCCATAATTATCCGCCAGGTCTGGCGGGTCGCGGTTATGGCTTTTATGAGACGGCCGCCGGGTTGCCTGTCGCAGTGATCAATCTTGAGGGGCGGGTTTTCATGAAGAATCTCGACTGCCCGTTTCGGATTGCCGACCAGATTCTCGAAGACATCTCGGGTCGGGCCAAGATCATACTGGTAGATTTTCATGCGGAAGCAACCAGCGAAAAGCAGGCTCTGGGACATTATCTGGATGGTCGGGTTTCGGCGCTGGTCGGAACCCATACCCATGTCCAGACTGCCGATGATAGAATTTTGACTGCGGGCACCGGTTATCTGACTGATGTTGGTATGACCGGGGCACAGGATGCCATCATCGGCAACCAGAAAGAACCGGCGTTGAAACGGTTTTTAACCCAGATGCCGGTACGGCTTGAGGTTGCTAAAAAGGATCCGCTGTTGTGTGCGGTGCTGTTGACGATTGATGAAGAGACAGGCCGGTGTACGGCTGTCGAACGTATTCAGGAAAGACCGTAATCGTTGACATTTAGGTAGTTGTCTGGCGACGAATGATGGTGGAAAGATCGCCGCTAATCCATCGAACAGAAAAGTATTGAAAATGAATTTTGTCGAAGAATTGACCTGGCGTGGCATGATCCACGACATCATGCCCGGGACCGAAGAGCAGCTTCAGAAAGAAATGACGTCGGCCTACGTCGGGATTGACCCGACTGCAGACTCCCTGCATATCGGTCACCTGGTCAGCGTGATGATGCTCAAGCATTTTCAGCTTGCCGGTCATAAGCCGATAGCTCTTGTTGGCGGGGCCACCGGGATGATCGGTGATCCATCTGGCAAGTCAGCTGAACGTAATCTGCTCGATGAACAGACCCTGCGTCATAATGAAGAGTGTTTGAAAAGGCAACTGGCCAGGTTTCTCGATTTTGAATCGGATGCTGCCAATGCTGCCGAGCTGGTCAACAATTATGACTGGATGAAAGATTTCGGCTTTCTGGAGTTTATTCGCGATATTGGCAAGCATATTACCGTCAACTATATGATGGCCAAGGATAGTGTCAAAAAACGTCTTGGCGAAGAGGCCAAGATGGGCCTGTCTTTCACCGAATTTACCTATCAGCTGGTTCAGGGAACCGACTTTCTGCATCTGTACCGTGAGAAAAACTGCAAGTTGCAGATGGGCGGATCGGATCAATGGGGAAACATTACCACCGGGACAGAGCTTATCCGCCGTAAAGAAGGAGGCGAAGCCTTTGCCCTGACCTGCCCGCTCATCACCAAGGCTGACGGGGGCAAATTCGGCAAGACGGAAAGCGGCAATGTCTGGCTCGACCCGAAACTGACCACGCCCTACAAGTTTTACCAGTTCTGGCTCAATGTTTCTGATGCCGATGCCGGCAAGTACATCAAGATCTTCACCCTCTTGAGCAAAGAAGACGTGGAGACCCTGGTCAAGGAGCAGGAGGCCACCCCCCACCTGCGGCCTTTGCAGAAACGTCTGGCCAAAGAGGTTACCTGTATGGTCCATGGCCAGGACGAATACGACAAGGCTGTGGAGGCATCGCAGATCCTGTTTGGCAAGGCCACGACCGAAAGTCTGTCGAAGCTGGACAAGGAAACCTTCCTCTCGGTGTTTGAGGGAGTGCCAACCTTTGAGATTGAGCGGGCCCGGCTCGATGCCGGAGTGCCGGTTGTCGAGTTGCTTGCCAGTGAAACAGAGGTCTTCCCCTCCAAGGGAGATCTGCGCCGTACGATCAAGGGGAACGGGCTCAGCCTGAACAAGGCCAAACTGACGGACCAGGACTATCTGGTGACCGGGGAAGATCTGATTAATGGTTCGTACCTGCTGATACAGAAGGGCAAGAAAAACTACTATATTATAGAGGCTGTGTGATTCTTTCTGGCACCATTTTTTCGGGCCGGGATACAGGGTAAAAAGAAAAAAAGATTATTCTTGAAAATACTTCTTGACGGCCCGCGATCGATTGGTTATAACTTCGCTCCGTTGCCGCAACGAATACCTCTTCGGAGGTTGCGGATAACCGGCTCTTTGATCTGGAAGCAGACGACAATTTTTTTCGCAAAAAAGACCTTGACGAGGTAAGAAAGCTGGGCTATAACTTCGCTCCGCTTCAAGTCGGGTCGGTCTGGATCTTCAGGGATCAGGCGGCGAAAAAAAGATAAAAAAGAGATTGACATGTGGGAGTTGTTTCGCATAGACTCCTTGCTTGTCGCTTGCGGGCGGCAGGCAGAAAAACTGGTCTTTGAAAACTAAATAGCAGATGTTTGAAAGAGCTTGTAAAGGTTCAAGTCAATTGAACAAATAGGACAAAACTTCA
>JAJRWH010000057.1 GCA_024276935.1 Deltaproteobacteria bacterium | reverse complement strand
GTGCTCTGCAACTTTTTCAAGCACAAAACGGTGGATATCGGCCAGGGTGCGGATTGCGCGGATCGCTTCCTCTTCACGAATCTTGAAATCGAACGCCCCTTCCAGAACGATAACCATATCGACCGTATCCAGACTGTCGAGGCCAAGATCTTCGTAAATATTGGCTTTGGGAACCATATCGGCCCGGTCGAGCTCAAACTCTTCGGCCAGGCTGGAATCGATCAGTTCAACGACTTCCTGTTCAGTCATGCGTGCTGCTCCTTATGATGACGGTCGAATTGATACCGCCCATTGCAAAATTATTTTTCAAAACAATCTTCGGGCGGGTTTGCAGATTCTGTTGCAGATGAAAAAGCCCGCCACAGTGATCATCAACCTGTTGCAGGTTGCGGGTGGCGACCAATTCTCCGCAGCGCATCATACCAATGCTGGCAGATAATTCAATAGAACCACTGGCGGCCATGGTATGGCCCAGATGTCCCTTTAAGCTGCTGACTGGAACCTGATCACCAACCAGGCGACAAATGGCCTCAGCTTCGGCAACATCTCCCTGCAATGTTCCTGTAGCATGGGCATTGATGTAATCGAGCTCCGTCGCAGAAATCCCGGCATGCTCAAGCGCCAGTTGCATACACTTGAGCATGGCTTCAACATCGGGGGTTGCAATGCTCGAGGTGTCCGAAGTGGTAGCAAAACCGATCACCTCGGCCAGGACTTCGGCTCCGCGTGCTTCGGCAACTGACCTTTTCTCCAGCAACAGAATACCGCTCCCCTCTCCGCAGACTGTCCCGTCACGATGAAGATCGAAGGGACGGGGAGCCTCCTCTGGTTGCTGGTTATAGCGGGTTGATGCCGCGTTCATCATGTCGAACGTTGCCGCAGTCAAAGGGTGAAACTCATCCGCGCCACCACAAAGGATGGCATCCTGACGACCAAATGCAATCTGTTCGTAGGCGTAACCGATGGCCTGACAGCTGGTTGCACAGGCGGCTGATGGGGCCATGACCCGACCGGTGATTCCCAACGACTGGGCAATGTTGGCCGCACAGGAGTGACCCATCAACTGGAAGAATAATCCCGATTTCATCCGTTCAAGACTGTAATCACGAAAATAATCGGCAAAGAATTTCTCACTGGATTCGGTACTGCCCAAAGTCGAACCCACCACCACCCCGGTCCGTCCACTTGAAAGCAGTTCTTCCGGATAAGCGGCCATCTCCAGTGCCTGTTGACTGGCCAGATAGGCGTAGACCGACATCTGCGACATGGAGCGGCGGATTTTACGTGGGATCTGTTTGGGATCTATGCCGTTGACCGTTGCCGCCAAACGGGACCTCAAACCACCCACATTTTCCAATTCAGGAATTTCCCGCACCCCTGACTCCCCGGCCAGCAGTGCCGCAATCAGCGGTTCAAAACCGTGTCCCAGCGGGGAGATAATTCCAATTCCGGTGACAACAACCGATTCTAACGACATGCTCTCAATTCTCCACGCAGATGTTCATGCCCCAGGATCGACCCTGAGGTCAGATAACCGGCAACGACTGTCCCCAGCAAACCCGGTGCCGCAATCGCCTGACCTGAAAGGAATAAACCCTTCAGGCGGGTTACCGGATGGGGATTATACTGGCCCAGAAAGCGACCTACACCATAGATTGCCCCTTCGGGAGCCTGGGAATAATCTCTCAAAGTCAAAGGGGTCGCCAATTCAAGCAGTTCCAGTTCGGCCAGTTCCGGACACTTTCGGGCAAACAGGGTCAACAATCGCTCGCCAATTTGCTGTTTCCGGGCGAGATAGGTATCAGAGCGACGCCCCTGAGGATCCTCCCAATCGGCAACCTCTGTATAACTGGCCGGGATAATACCGACCAGACCGTTAATCTCGCCCTGCTGCCCCTGACCGGCAGCCGCCAGATAGAATGCTCGCTCCTCGAGAGGGAGATGGGTATCGCTGGCAAAGATTCCCGTGCGCGGTTGAATAAAAAGGTTCCGCTGGCGCAAAAGATCAAGGGGCTGCCGACTCCTGGCGAATACTATATAGGCAGAGGGTGTCTGGCGTAAATTCTTTAGCCGTTTCAGATACGCAGGCCGTAACACGCCTTTGGGCAGCAGTTGCGGCAACAAGGCGGGATTGAGGGTCACAACGACATCCCGGGCAAAGATCTCTTCACCGCTGGTCAAGCGTACTCCCCGAACACGCTCTGGCGATGTCAACAAGGCACTGACTTCGGCGCGACAGCGAATCTCACCACCGGCAGACCTCAGCAGTTCGAGCAGGGCGTCAACCAACGCCCGACCTCCACCGTCAATTCCATGAACCGAATGATAATAGGAGCCTGCAACCTGTGCGTTGAGGGACGTTGGGGCGTCGCCAGGTGAAACCCCATACAGTAAACTGTGCATCGAAAACAGGCTCTGCAATTGTGGCCAGGGCGAAAAATCCTGAAGACGTTCGTGGAGCGAATGTCCATGGACGATTTCTATCCCGAAATCAGAAATCGCGGTATCGAGATCGAGATAAGGGAAATGACTCCATTTGGCTGCAATCTCATCCAGATAGGTGGTAATTTTCTGTCGAGCCTGGGGAAACTGCTCTCCCAGCTTTGTTTTGATCGCCGCAAATCCGACTGGCAATGAAAAGGTTTCACCTGTTTCTGAAATCTGTAAACAGTCAAAACCCTCTGCGGCAAAAGAAAAAAGATCCAGCTTCTCTTCCAGCCCCAGATGACGAAAAAGAGTGCGAAAAGGGCTGTTTATCCCCAACCCGCCTGCATAGTGAAACCCACTGTCGAAATATTGCCCGGCGCGTGAAAAGCCACGAACCACCGGTGCAGGCTGCGGATGCTGTTCAAGCACCAGAACCTGCCGACCACTGCAGGCCAAGAGCAGCGCGTTGGTCAACCCGGAAAGCCCGGATCCGATGATAATGGCGTCATAGGTCATAAAGGTCAGGTAAAGTCCAGGACGAGGGCCGAGTTGGTGCCGCCAAAACCTGCCGAATTGCAGAGAACCTTCGTCGGGGCCTGATCAACCGTCTCTCGCAGAATATTCAATCCAGCCGTTTCAGGATCCGGCTTGCAATAATTGATATTCGGCGCGATGAACTTCTGCTGCGCCATGATGGTCGAGTAGACCACCTGCGAAGCTCCCGACATCCAGAGTTCATGGCCGGTCATCGATTTCAACGATGAAAGCGGTGGGGTTTTCTGGCCGAAAACTTTTCTGATATTCGCC
>JAJRWH010000056.1 GCA_024276935.1 Deltaproteobacteria bacterium | reverse complement strand
GTCAGTGACTACTTGTCGCGAGCCGCAAAAACTGGTCTGAGTTGGCCCCTGCCGGAAACATTATCCGACCAGGAACTGGAGCGGCGGCTCTTTCCGCCAGTTGTGACAGTTCCTTCTGAACGTCTGGTTCCGAACTGGTCTGAAGTCCATATGGAACTCAAACGTAAAGGCGTGACCTTGATGCTGCTCTGGGAAGAGTATCAGGCCAGCAAAATCTCAGGGTCAGGCCTGCAAAGTTGCAAAATGACGAGGGCACTGGGCGTTGGGCGCTAGGCGTTGGGGAAGGGCAGAGGCGGGAGGTGGGAACGAGCAAGGACAAGAGGCGGGAACGGGCAAGGGCGGGTTTGTTCGACGTTCGACGTTCGATGTTTTGCTCGTTCTCGCCTCTCGCTTCCCGTTTCGTTCCTCCCCAGTGTCCAACGCCGAGAGCCCCTGCCCATTCGTGCTTTTGCTTTCACTCCGTCAAAGACAAAATAGGACGCTGATTGACGCTGAAGTGGCATGATTTAGAATCAAAAACCACGGGTAAGGTTTTGTTTCTAATCAGTGTAGATCCAGCAGTTTCCGCAGTTTCAGCGTTCGAAGGTTTTAGCGAGATCTCAGGGTTCTGCCTGCAAACTTGCTTGGTATGATACGGGCCCTGGGGAGGAACGAGGCTGCTTGCTGTTTAATTTCTTTCCTGCCAGTATCCAGGCTCTCGTTTTAAGTGCATAACAGCAATGATTTCTATTTGTTCTTCCGTGCCACGGAAGACAATTCCGAAGGGAAAGGTTCTGATCAGGCATTGCCTGACATTTTCAGTGATAACAGGGAACAGGTGGGGACTGCTTTTGATCCGAGCAATGCCTGCTTCAACACTTGAAATAAAACGTCGGCCCAAATTTTTCTGTTGGCTTTCGTAATATCTAGCGGCGGCGATAAACTCAGCTTCAGCCTTAGAATGAAATTTTACGGATATCATTTGAGACTGGTTTGTGCGCGTTCAAAGACTTTTCTGGCGGGGATGAGTTCGACCGTGTTTTGGTCGATTTCGCGACAGCGCTGAACGATCTCAGTATGCCATTCGGGTGGTAGCTCTTCTGTTTCGGTATGGTCCAGACTTTCGATTAAACGTTCTGCGACAAGCGCTCGTAACTTTGGAGGGAGTTGCAGAGCTTCACTGATAATCTTTTCAGCTGGTATTCCCATATTGGAACCTTTCATTCTGAAATTGGTTGGTAGGGTGATTATACTACTTCATTGCTCTTCCGAGGTATGTTTTTTTTAAAGTGGGTGTTGGGTGATGTTGGACTTTTGTGGGCTTTGTTAGCATAATATGCCAATAGAAAGGAGGCAAGTTATGCCGACCCGCAATGTTGTATTGACCGATCACCAGGCTTCCCTGGTGGAGCAGCTCGTGACCTCGGGGCGTTATCAGAATGCCAGTGAAGTTTTGCGTGAGGGTTTGCGCCTTGTTGAGCGTCGTGAGAAAGAGGATGCCTTGCGTCTGGACGCCTTGCGCAAGGCTATTCAGGTTGGCGTCGCTGATATCGAGGCGGGTAACCTGAGTGAATTCGAAGCTCTTGAAACGCTTGACACACATCTCAAGGCCTTGTCAGCCAAAGCGATTGGTGACGCGTGAGTCCAATCTGGACTCTTCGTCTCGCCAGGCGGGCAGAGGCAGACTTTTTCGAAATTCTGCCATGGTCGGCAGCCAACTTTGGTCAGCGTCAGGCCAGGGTGTATGCCGAGACCTTATCGCTGGCGATCAGGGCTCTTGCAGAAGGACCCGAAGTCTCGGGTGTCAGGTGTCGCGATGAGCTCGGCAAAGATATCCGGACCCTTCATGTTGCGCGACAAGGACGTAAAGGTCGGCATTTCGTGGTATTCCGTGTCAGCGGTGCGACCACTATCGATGTGCTGAGATTGCTTCATGACAGTATGGATTTGGAACGACACGTATAAAATCTCAGGGTCAGGCCTATAAAGTTGCGATGAATGACAAGAGCGGCGGGAAACGGGAACGACCAGGAGCGGGAAGCGCGAACGGGCAAGGGTGGGATCAAATGCTGAATAGGACGCTGATTTACGCTGAAGGGGCATGATTTAGAATCATCAACCAGAACCTTCAGGTTGGGTTTTGATCAACGTAGATCCAGCAGTTTCCGCTTTTTCAGCGTGCAAAGGTTTTCAGGTTTTGCGGTATTCGTTGTTCGCCGTTCTGCCCGTTCTCGCCTCTCGCTTCCCGTTTTGTTCCTCCCCAGTGCCAAACGCCTAACGCCTGCCCTTGAAAAACGTTTCTTATTCTTGACATTTTGTTATAATTGTCTAGAATGAGAAACGAATGGAGGCTAGTCATGCCTGCGAAATTATCTGTTCTTTCTGCTGCTGTCACAATGTGTGCTGCTGAGATGGGGAAAGTAATTCGTGCTCGACGCAAGGATTTGAAAGTCAGTGCCACAACGGCATCTGAGGCTGCGGGGATGTCTCGTGTGACCTGGCATCGTTTGGAGAAGGGTGCGACCTCGATAACTTTGGGATCTTTTCTGAGTGCTCTAAGTGTTCTGGACCTCGACGTAAAGATCACTTCATCGGTTGATTCTGCCCATAATTTTGATAATTCGTCAGATTTTAGTGAGTCGATTCCTGTTCGGATTGCCTTTGCGGACTATCCACAACTCAAAAAACTGGCCTGGCAGGTGTCTGGTGTTGATGAGTTGTCTCCTCGGGAAGCGTTGGATATTTACGAACGGAACAGTCGGCACCTTGACCTGGAGGTGATGGAACCGCGTGAGCAGCATCTGATTTCTGCCTTGCGCAAGGTTTTTGCTGAAGAGGTCCGCAATGTTTGAACGCCCTCATCATCAACGTATCGCTCAGGTATTATTGACCCTGGACGGCTCTTTGCTGCAGGAGCATAACTGCCTGTTTGGTGGTGGAACTGCTATTGCGTTGCGATTTGGTGAATACCGGCAATCGGTTGATATGGATTTTCTGGTGTCGGATATTGACAGCTATCGTCAGTTACGCCTCTTGACAACCGGATCACGTGGGATTACGGCTCTTTATCGGGGACGTTCAGACTCTATAACGCAAATCAGGGATGTACGCGCCGATCAGTATGGAATCAGGACGATGCTCCTGGTTGCCGGTCAGCAATTGAAGTTTGAAATTGTTCTTGAGGGACGGGTCAAATTACAGGCAGCTGGTGATGATGACCGACTGTGTGGAATTGCGACCTTGTCACTGCTTGATATGGCCACCAGTAAGTTGCTGGCAAACTCTGATCGCTGGGCCGATGAGGGCGTTTTCAATCGTGACCTGATTGATCTGGCCATGATGCAGCCTTCCAGGAGCCTGTTACGAGCTGCAGTGGAAAAAGCAGAGCAGCCCTATGGTGCTGCCATTGTCAGGGACCTTGGTAAGGCGGTTGAGAAGTTTCAGCGTCGGCAGGATTGGTTGGAAAGGTGTATGCTGGCAATGGAAATCAATGTTCCTAAAGCCGTTCTCTGGGAAAGAATACGGGCTTTGCGTTGGGCGCTGGGCGCTGGGCGTTAGGCGCTTGGTTTTAGGGCATTTAGGTTTTCCCAACGCCAAGCGCCCAGTGCCTGACGCCACTTTTGTTAAGGACTTACTCTTCTGAATCAGATAGTTAAAAAACTGTTGATCGGTTCTCTGCTGACGCTGGTGCTGTTGGGGGTTTCCCAGTGGGTGCCGCGTTACCGGGCTTCTGGTCCTGAATTGCTTGAAAATCCTCATTTTGCCAAGAACCTTGACGGTTGGCGGGTTTCACAGGATGCTGGTATTTGCGCTAACCCCGAGGCGGATATTTGCATTGAAAACAGCTCGCATGAAAAGGCCGTTTTCCTTAGTCAGCAGTTTGATTGGCCCGCTTCGCAACGTTACCTGATTCTGTCCGCTGATTTACAGGGTGAGAAAATTGAGCCGGGAGAGCGTTCCTGGCACTTTGGGCGTCTGGTGCTGGCACGTTATGACTATAAAAACAGATGGCTGAACCTGCCGCATTATGTCGCGGCTCTTGCGGGGTCTTCTTCCTGGGAAACGTATGCAACCACGTTCAGTTATGATTCCAGAACAACACAATCCAGGGTTTTACTTCAGCTTCCTCATGCGACGGGCCGTTTGTCGGTACGCAATCTCAGTCTGAAGGCTGCCTTTCCCAATCCATTTTTTTCACCCGGACAGGTATTGGCTTTTATCCTGGGGGGTGGTTGGCTCTATCTGGTGTTTCGACCTCATTTGTCTGCCGTACGCCACCTTCTGTTGCGTTGTGGACTACTGTTAGTCTTGGGCGGTATTTTGCTTGGAACTTTGGTGCCGGGAACAGTTAATAAAGAGATTACAGGTCAGACTCAGCGGTTGGTGGATAAAATCAGTCACAAGCAGGATTCAGCTATTGAACAATCTGATGAGAAGGGCGATTTTAATCACTGGTCGATTGATATTGATAAAGCTAAAGCCATACATTTCAGCGGTTTTTTATTGTTGGGCCTGATTTTATCAAAAGTTTTGCAAGGCTGGGGAATGCCACTTCTGGATGGTCTTTTGCTGGCAGTGACGACTGAATTGTTGCAACTGTTTGTTTTTGGTAGAACGGCCTTGTTCACTGATGTTCTGGTCGATATGGCTGGAGTTGCTGTTGGTTGTGGCCTTTGGTTGCTGTATCGAAAAGTCAGAACTTAAATTTCTAATTTCCCCCTTGATTTCACCTGTAGATTCGTGTACTTTCACCACATTTGAGTTGAACAAATAAATTTGTGAGGGGACCAGACACTGCTGTCTGATCCTGCGTTCAGTCCTTGAGCGTGGGCGTACGCGAAATCTCCAGCAAAAAACTAATTGCTATTTGGCGATGATGTCGCTATTTGGGCAACCATTTGCAAAGAAATATATGGTCGCAGTACGGGTAACTATATGAAATTGCAGAAGGGTTTGTTCTTGAGCCTCCTTGGTATAAATGTTGTAACTTGAGAATATCGAATAGATTACCTTATTGGTGGTCTATAATGCTTTTTTTCGGGGGATGGTTGATGCTCTTACATTTTTATCTATTCATAACGGCTCTGTTTTCTTCACTTATTGCGGTCCCGGGCTTGCGTAAGTGGGCCTTTGATACCGGCACTCTCGATCTGTCTGATGAGCGTAAGGTCCATAAAGGGATGATGCCACGCTTGGGGGGAGTGGCGATTTTTCTGGCCTTTTTCTTCTCTATCCTGATTTTTATTGATTTATCGCCTGTCATTCGGGGAATTTTGGCCGGGGCGCTGGTTCTTTTTGTCACCGGACTGATTGATGATCTGGCGGGTTTGTCACCCAAACGTAAATTTGTGGGAGAGATTGTCGGAACGGTCGTGACGATCTCGATCAGTGGTTTACATATCTCTCATCTGGGGAATCTGTTCGGTTTTGGTGATATTGTCCTACCCCTGTGGATCGGGATTCCATTTACCGTTTTTGCCGTGGTTGGAGTGATCAACGCGATTAACCTGATTGACGGGCTTGATGGTCTTTCGGGTGGGGTTTCCATGGTGGCTTTGGGTGGTTTTGCGTTACTGGCATTACTTGATGGTAACACCGAGGTGACCTTACTGTGTGCGGCGCTGATTGGCGCCATCCTGGGTTTTTTGAAATTCAATTCATATCCGGCTCGTATCTTCATGGGCGATGTGGGCAGTCTGGTGGTTGGTTTTCTGCTGGCATTTTTAGCCATTCATCTGACTCAACGGCCCGGAGCCGGTATCCAGGCGGTTGTGCCCCTGCTGCTGCTGGGACTGCCCATTATCGATACCATCTGGGTCATGTGTGCGAGGATTGCTCGCGGGATCAGTCCCTTCACGGCGGAGAAAACCCATGTGCATCACAAGTTTATGGATATCGGTTTTGGTCACAGAACGTCGGTATTGATTATTTACGGGATATCAACTTTCTGGGCGATTGTTGGTATTCTGCTGCGTGATCAGCCTGCCTGGTTGCTGTTGCTTTTGTTTATCGTCTTGACAACCATTGGCTATCAGGTGATGCGTTTTGTTGCCTATCATCCGGAAGAGTTTGCCTGTTTGGCATTTGATACTCCCCAGTGTCTTCTTTCGTCTCGCATATACCTGAAGATCGCTGCCGGGGGTAATTTTTTGACCTGGGTTCTCGGTGCCTTGCTGTTTTCAGTTATGGGACTGGCGTTGGCTGCAGGTTGCTGTGTCGGAGAGCAATCGATTCGTTATGGCATGATTACTCTGGCTGTCGGGGCAGGGCTCTTGTATCTGATTCGTGACATCCGTGACCATTTCTTTCAGATATATCTATTTCTGGTTGGCTTGCTGGTGGCTTTTGAGATCGATCAGGCAGGAGCGAACCTGCTTTATAAGGGTATTACCTTGGGAGATGCCACCCAGTTCATTTTTATACTGATGGCACCTGTTGTCGCGTTTCTGGTTGTTTTTCGCGAAAATAAAGAGGCCCTCCTAACGACCCCGCTGGATTTGTTGATCCTCTCGATGTGTGTGGCGTTGGCAATTGTTGCCCCGCAGTTTGAGATGACATTCAATCTGCCCGCTCTGGTCAGTAAAGCAATTATTATATTTCTGTCGATCAAAATTTTGATGAATCGTACAACGCAACTTGGGCGAACGGCTTGTGGTTCGGTTTTGGCTTCATTGCTGTTGCTGGTTGTTCGGTCGTTTTGAATGTAAACAGCTTGCTACCGGGGCTATTGAGGGTTGACGCTATGCTGTTTTCCTGACATAACTTGGTGTTCTGAAAATGATTTTTGCAAAGGGGATTTCGATATGAAAAAGTTGGTTGGGTTTGTTTCGATGTTGTTGCTGGTTACTGTTCTGGTGGCCCCGGTATTCGCGGATAAAGCGGCAGATGACAAGGCGACGATGGATCAGGTTATGACCAAGGTAGATACCGGCGAAATGACGATTGTTCAGGCTTTGGAACAGGCGCTTGAGCAGGGTGTTTCATTTGCGGCCATTGTTGAGGCCTGTGAGTCTCGTGGCATCGCGTTGAGCAACCTGGTTGTCGCAACCACCAACAGTGGCATGAGCTGTGAAATTGTGCTGGCGAAATTATCTGCTGCCGGATTATCGCAGGCCCAACTGATGACCGCCAAAAATGATTGTGAAGGTAACGATGGTCAACAGGGACTGGCCTATACCCCTGCCAATGCAGGGCGTGTGACAGCAGTGCAACCGGTGACTTCCAACCCTGGCGGAACAGCTCAGGGCGGGACGGTCAGCCCGAGTAGTCTTTAGGCGAGAGCGAGCTCTCGCTGGCGTTAGGCATTTGGCGTTGGGGAAACCCTTAATGCTGAATGTCTGGCGTGTGTTTTTTTAATTTACC
>JAJRWH010000055.1 GCA_024276935.1 Deltaproteobacteria bacterium | reverse complement strand
CGGACACCGAAACGCTCCTGGGCCCCACCATAAGCCACCCGGAATCCGGTCATCACTTCGTCAATAATCAGCACAATCCCTTCGGCGTCGCAAAGAGCTCGCAACCCCTCAAGAAAACCGGCGACAGGTGGCACACACCCCATATTGCCTGCAATCGGCTCAAGAATAATACAGGCCATCTCACCCTTGTTGGCAGCAACAATCTGCTTAACATCCTCCAGATCATTGTAGGTGGCCGTCAGGGTGTATTTGGCAAAATCGGCAGGAACTCCAGGTGAGGTGGGCACTCCAAAAGTCGCCAGTCCACTCCCGGCCTTGACCAGCAGACTGTCGGCATGGCCATGATAACAACCATCAAATTTGAGTATCTTATCCCGCCCGGTATAACCCCGCGCCAGGCGGATCGCACTCATGGTCGCTTCGGTTCCGGAGGAAACCATGCGAACCTTCTCAATATTGGGATAAGCAGCACAGACCATTTCGGCCAGTTCGGTTTCACGCGCGGTCGGTGCTCCAAACGATGCACCACTTGCCGCTGCCTGCTGAATCGCTTCGACCACTTTAGGATGACAATGCCCCAGAATCATCGGCCCCCAGGAACCAACGTAATCAATGTAGCTGTTGCCATCGGCATCCGTAATCCGGCACCCGGCAGCCTGTTTGATAAAAAGTGGGTCACATCCAACCGATTTAAATGCCCGGACCGGGCTGTTGACCCCACCGGGGATGACGGTTTTGGCTGTGGCAAAAAGAGCTTCTGAAGTCTGACGATTCATGACATTCTGACCTTTCCGGAAAACCTTCTTCCGCAGGAGAAGGCAAGAGGATAACAACACCCCAAAAGAGCATTCAGGACACCCTGTTTGAGACTGTCGCTTTGGTTATCATGCCCTCTGACGAACTGTCAACCTGGGATATGCCCGAAACCCGCATCGGTGAGCGCCCGGTGGATGGAGACAAAAAGAGAAACTGCCACCACCTACGGATCGAAAATAACACCCTATTTTAAAATAGCATCCTGACTCTCATCAATCTACGGATAAAAACAGTTCTTTTTTCAGTTCGAAAACCCGCTTCCGACTGGCACAATAAGGGATTTTATCCCCTTTCATGGCGGGCAATTGCTCCAATGAGAAAAAGATGGTAACATTGTTATATTTTTACTTGACCTGCACGTAAACGTTGGGATAAGAGGTTAGGTAATGATTTTTTCAATCAAGAGGCACCAGGGACCTCTTTTACATTCAGAATGAACTGACAGGAGAAAAAAATGAAAAAACAGCTGCTAAGATCGTTTGTCTTACTAGGGATACTGCTTCTTCCCGCAACCGGCGCCTTTGCCTCCGGATTTGCCATTATCGAGCAATCCGTTTCCGGGCTTGGGACCGCTTTCGCCACAGGGTCGGCAACCGCAGATGATGCTTCCGCCATGTACTTCAACCCGGCAACCATGACTCAAATCAAGGGGCAGCAGATCGTCAGTGGCTTACACGTAATTGTCCCCTCGGCAAAACTGAATATTACCGAAGCAAAAAGTCCTGCCTCAGCAGTTCCATCAATACCAGCGGTATTTGACGATATTTCTGGCGGCAATGGCGTCAACGGTGGGGTAACAGGTGTCGTCCCGAATCTCTACTATGTCAACAATCAAGGTAATGGCCTGGCTTTTGGTCTGGGAATCAACGCCCCCTTCGGTCTGGCAACCAAATACAGCAAAACCTGGATCGGACGCTATCATGCCGTTGAGTCGGACGTTAAGTCGATCAATATCAATCCGGCAGTCGCCTACCAGGTGACAGATAAATTGAGCGTTGGTGCCGGTTTCAATGCCATGTATATGGATGTCACACTCTCCAGTATGGTCAATGGTGGTCTCGCCGCATTTTCTGCAACCTCGGGAGCTGTTGGAACTCCAAACTCAACCAGTGACGATATCTTTATTGAAAACAAGGCCGATGACTGGGCCTACGGCTACAACCTTGGACTAACTTATCAAGTTACCGACAGCACCCGCCTGGGCCTGGCCTATCGCTCCAAAGTCAAGCAGGAACTTGAGGGAACCACCAGAACCACTGTTCCCAGCAGCGTTTCGATTCTGGCCGCTGCTTTTACCGATCAAAATGTCAACGGCAAGATCGATCTACCTGCTTCGGCCTCGTTGAGCATCAATCAACGGGTCAATGACAAACTGGTTCTGATGGGTGACATTAGCTGGACCGACTGGAGCAGCTTTAAAGAGCTGACGTTAAATTTTGAGGGTGCCGGAATTGGCGGCAACCCTTCAACCACAACAGTCGAAAACTGGAATGACAGCTGGCGCTACTCCATCGGTGCGGCCTATCAGTACAACGACGCATTGAAGCTTCGCTGCGGTCTGGCCTACGACCAGACCCCAATCCCCGACGCAGAGCACAGAACTCCACGCATTCCGGGTGAAGACCGGACCTGGCTGACTCTGGGTGGAGGCTATAAATTCACCGACAAAATCACCACCGACTTTGCCTATGCCCACCTGTTTGTCGATGATTCAGATCTCAACCTGACCCTGGCCGACAATCCATCGTCCGGATCCCTGGTCGGAAGTTCGGAAAACAGCGTCGACATCATCAGCGTTCAGTTGAGCTACAACTTCTAAACCTTCTTTCTGGTCCGGCGCGAAGCAACCAATCTGTTGCTTCGCGCCAACTTCACAACCGACACTTTCGTGGCATAATAGTTAAAGAAGTTGTTGTGCATCTTGCGGTTGACGTGAACGTAAAGGTAATATATAACTTCACAGCCTGTGAGGATAATAAGATGAGAGTTTTGCCCTACAAATCAATTCCGGCCATGCTTCGCGACAACGCTGCCCGCCACGCACAGCGCCCGGCAATCAGCTACAAAAAAGCGGGGGAAATCATTACCCTCAGCTATGCTGAATTCTACCAACGTGTCCTGATGGCCGCCCGTGGGCTGCGGCGTGCTGGCATGTCTCCGGGAGACCGGGTCGCGATCTTTTCTGAAAACCGCGCAGGATGGGCCATCTCTGACCTGGGCGTGCAAACAGCCCTCGGTGTGACCGTCCCGATTTATGCCACCAACACCGCAGAGCAGGCCGCTTACGTCATCAACCACAGTGGTGCACGTATTGTTTTTGTTTCAACCCGGCTCCAGTACGAAAAATTACTGTCGGTCAAAGATCAGATCCCAAATGTCGAGCTGGTGGTTTCATACGAACGCTTTCTCGGCTTGCGCGAACTGCCCGTTTATTCTCTCGCACAACTGTCTGAAGTTTCTTACCCGCTGACCGATAAAGAACAACAGGAAATCGAAGGCTGGATCGACCAGATCGGGCCACAGGACCTGATTACCATCATCTACACCTCGGGGACCACCGGTAATCCCAAAGGAGTCATGCTCAGTCAGGCCAACATGATTTTTGACGCTGATGCCGGACTGAAAAAACTGGAAGGTCTCGATCCTGAAGAGGTCTTTCTCAGCTTCCTGCCTCTTAGCCATGTGCTTGAGCGGACCGCAGGCTATCATGCGGCCTTGATGTCAGGGTGCCATATTGCCTTTGCCGAGAGCGTCGACAAGGTGGTCGAAAATATTCTCGATTTTCGTCCCAGCATCATGGTCAGCGTGCCGCGACTGTTCGAAAAGATCTATTCACGTATCTACGAAAACGTTCACCAGTCCAGCACGCTCAAGCGCAAACTTTTCCACCGGGCGGTCCGTCGCGGTCGTGACTACATGCTGGACCTCTATATCGATCCGCAACCGATCAGCTTCTGGCGTCACCTTGAACACAAGTTTTTTGACCGACTGGTTTTCAGTAAAATTCGTGCCCGTTTTGGCGGACGATTGCGCTACTTCATCTCTGGCGGTGCTCCGCTCGACAAGACGATCAACGAATTCATGTGGACCATCGGCATCCCGACCTTTGAGGGCTACGGCCTGACCGAAACCAGCCCGGCACTGACCTTGAACGCGCCCTGGAATGTTCGCTTCGGCTCAGTCGGCACTCTGCTTGAAGAAACTGAAGCCAAGTTGGCGGACGACGGAGAACTGCTGGTCAAAGGCCCCCAGGTCATGAGCGGCTACTACAATGATCAGCAGGCGACAGATGAAACCTTTGAGGATGGCTGGTTTAAAACCGGTGACATCGCCAAAATCGATGAGGACGGCTATATTTTCATCGTTGACCGGAAAAAAGAGATTATCGTCACTGCGGGAGGAAAGAATATTGCGCCTCAAGCCGTCGAAAACGAATTACGTCTCGATAAATATATCTCTCAGGCCTATGTCTATGGTGATCGCAAACCTTATCTGGTTGCCCTGCTGACCCCGAACATCGACAGACTGCTGGAGTTGGCGAAGACCGAAAAACTCCCCTATCTGGATGTCAATGAACTTGTCAGCAGCCGTCGTACCCAGGAACTGTACGCCGAGCGGGTCAAAGCGGTTAACAAGCACCTTCCCCCCTACGAAACGATCAAGCGGTTTGTCCTGCTGCCGCACGAATTTTCAATTGACGGCGGAGAACTGACTCCGACCCTTAAAATGAAACGCAAAGTCATTTATAAAAAGTACCGTGACCAGATTGAAGCTCTCTATTACGAGCAAACGGTCACAGCACCAACCCAGGATGGAGGAAAACCATGAGGCAGATCAACAAAGTTGCCGTTCTCGGCGCAGGTGTTATGGGCGCCACGATTGCTGCACATTTGGCCAATGCCGGTCTTGATGTGCTGATGCTTGACATCACACCGAACAAACTGACTGCAGAAGAAGAAAAGGCCGGGCTGACCCTTGAGTGCCCCCAGGTACGCAATCGGATTGCCCGAGAGGGTCGTGATGCACTGAAAAAGCTCAAACCGGCCCCGCTCTTCCTGCCGGAATATCTGCAACAGATCGCGATTGGCAATTTGAGTGATGACCTGGAAAAGCTTAAAAGCTGTGACTGGGTAATCGAGGTCGTCATTGAGCGCATGGATATCAAGAAGGATCTGCTGACCCGGCTTGAGCCCTATCTGGCCGACGACGCTATCCTCTCGACCAACACCAGTGGACTTTCAGTCAATGAACTGGCCGAGGTACTGCCTCCCGCACGCCAGAAAAACTTCCTGGTGACCCATTTTTTCAATCCACCGCGTTATATGCGTCTGCTTGAAATCGTCCCCTGCAAACAGACCGACCCGCAACTGATTACCGCAATGGCTGACTTTATCAGCCGCAGACTTGGCAAGGGCGTTGTTTATGCCAAGGACACCACCAACTTCATCGCCAACCGTATCGGGGTCTACGCCATCTTCAAAGGGCTGGAGCATATGCTCGATATGGATCTGACGGTTGAAGAGGTGGACAGCATCGCCGGACCAGCCACCGCGCGTCCACGCACCGCCGCTTTCCGCACCGCCGACCTGGTTGGTATCGATACCCTGGTTCACGTCGCCAACAATTCTTACGAATACCTGCCGGACGACGAAGAACGCGAGGTTTTCAAAATTCCACCCTTCGTTCAACAGATGATCGAAAAAGGTCTGCTCGGCAACAAAACCAAAGCTGGCTTCTACAAGAAAGAGAAGATCGACGGCAAGCGTCAGGTTTTTTATTATGACTGTAACAGCGGTGAATACAAACCGGCAGAAAAACCGAAGTTTGCCTCCGTTCAGGCGGTCAAGCAGATCGACGATCCGACCAAAAAAGTGGCGATGATGGTCGCCGCCGGAGACAAGGGCAGCGAGTTTGCCTGGCGCTCTCTGCGTGACACCCTGATCTATACCCTGAACCGGATCCCTGAAATTGCCGATGACGTGGTCAATATCGACAATGCCATGAAGTGGGGCTTCAACTGGGAAATCGGCCCCTTCGAGATGTTTGATGCGATCGGCGTGAAAAAATTTGTCGCCCGGGCCGACAAGGACGGCATCGCCATCCCGGAAGTCCTGCGCACTATTGACAGTTTCTACCGCTTCAGCGACGCGGGAACCAAAGAGTATTTTGATCTCGATTCCAACAGCTACCAGCCAATTACTCAAGCCGAGGGTGTTATCGATCTGCAAATCCTCAAGCATGCTCAGGGCGTTGTTGAAAAAAATGCCAACTGCAGCCTGCACGATCTGGGCGACGGGGTTTTCGGACTCGAGTTTCACTCCAAGATGAACGCCATCAGTGGCGACATCCTCGCCATGACCCAAAAGGCGGTCAAGCGGGCTGAAGCCGAGGGTGTGGGCCTGGTCATCGGCAATCAGGGGACCAACTTCTCGGTTGGTGCCAACCTGATGCTGATGGCTGTCGCCCTGGCTGAAGGAGCCTTTGATGACATCAATCTGAGCATTAAACAGTTTCAGAAGGCGACCATGTCGCTCAAGCTGGCCAAGGTTCCGGTTGTGGTGGCCCCCTTTGGCATGACCCTGGGTGGCGGCTGCGAATTCGCCCTGCACGCCTCAGCGATCAATGCCTCTGCCGAAACCTACATGGGCCTGGTCGAAATTGGTGTCGGCCTGCTGCCAGCAGGTGGTGGCACCAAAGAAATGTGCCTGCGGGCGGTTGAACAGGCGGCCCAGGTTGATATCGACGTCACCCCCTTTATCTTCAAATATTTCCAGCAGATCGGGATGGCCAAGGTCGCCATGGGTGCTGCCGAACTTTATGGCATGGGCTATATGCGTCAGGCTGACAGCATCACCATGAACCCTGAGCGTCTGATCGCCGATGCCAAGCAGAAGGTCCTCGGCATGGCACCCAACTTTCGCCCACGTCGCGCCGCCGAGAACATCCCGGCCCCCGGACGCAGCATCGCTGCCAGCATCAAGAGTCAACTGTGGAACATGCAGGCCGGTGGGTTTGTCACCGCATACGAGATGGAAGTCGGTGGCCTGATCGCTGACGTCATCTGCGGCGGAGATGTCCCGGCGGGCACACCGATTTCTGAAGACTATCTGCTTCAACTTGAGCGTGAAGGTTTCCTCAAACTCTGTGGCAACAAGAAAACTGCCGAACGAATTCAGCACATGCTGAAAACCGGCAAGCCGCTGCGGAACTAAAATAGAGACTTTAACGGAGAGTCACAGAGACGCAGAGGTCGCAGAGAAAATCAAAATATTTCAGGTAAAACCTTATAAATAGATTCTCTCTGCGGACTCTCCACCTCAGCGACTCTGCGTTAAAAACAAAAGTTAGAAATAATTCTGACGGAGGATAGAAGATGAAAACAGCATATATACTCGCCAGCTACCGCACTCCCGGCTGTCGGGCCAAAAAAGGTAAATTCAAGGATATGCGTCCCGATGATCTGGCAGCAGCAGCCATTGCCGGACTGATTGAACGCACCGCCATTGATCCGGCCAGTATCGAAGATGTCATTCTTGGCTGCGCCTTCCCCGAAGCGGAACAGGGAATGAACTTTGCGCGTATTGCCAGCATGAAAGCGGGCCTGCCCTATCAGGTCCCGGCACAGACAATCAACCGTTTCTGCTCTTCAGGCCTGCAATCGATCGCCCTGGCCGCCGAACGGATCATGGCCGGATTTGCCGACTGTATCGTTGCCGGTGGCGCCGAATCGATGACAATTGTTCCCATGGGTGGTAACAAGTACAGCGCCAACCCGGGGCTGGTCGCCGACTGGCCGGAGTCTTTCGCCTCGATGGGAGTGACCGCCGAGCTGGTGGCCGAAAAGTATGATATCGACCGTGCGTCCCAGGATCAGTTCGCCGCCGCCAGCCATCAAAAGGCTGCCGCCGCCATCGCCGAAAAACGTTTTGCGGACGAAATCATCCCGGTTGAAATCGAACACACTGCTATCGTCAAAGGCAAGGCCCAGACCAGCCGTGAAATCGTCGCAATTGATGATGGCGTTCGCGCTGATACCAGTGCCGAAAGTCTGGCCCGGCTCAAGCCGGTTTTCAAGCTCGGTGGCAGTGTTACCGCCGGCAATTCATCACAGATGACAGATGGTGCCGCAGCGACGCTGGTGGTTTCCGAAGCCTACCTGAAAAAACTCAGCCAGGATCCGCTGGCCCGCTTCGTCGCTTTTGCAGTGCGTGGCGTACCATCCGAACTGATGGGGATCGGTCCGATTGAAGCCATTCCGACCGCACTGAAAATGGCCGGTCTGAAACAGGATCAACTCGACCTGATCGAACTCAACGAAGCCTTTGCCGCCCAATCGCTGGCCGTGGTCAAGGATCTCGGTCTGAACCCCGAGATCATCAACGTCAACGGCGGTGCTATCGCCCTGGGGCACCCCCTGGGTTGTACCGGCGCCAAACTGACCGCCACCCTGCTGCACGAGCTGAAACGTCGCCAGGGCAAATACGGCATGGTGTCGATGTGTATCGGTGGTGGTATGGGAGCTGCCGGAATTTACGAACTACTCAGCTGAGGCAACGAAACAAATGACTTAACGCAGAGTCGCGGAGACTGGAGAACAAGAGGAAACCAGGAGAGAGATTTGATATCTCTCCACCTCTGCTCCTCTCCGCCTCAGCGTTAAAAAGCACTTGAGGCTTTCAATATCAATCACCCGATAAGTGAGGCAACCATGAGCAAACAATTGAAAAAGGGTGGCGAATTTCTCGTCGCCGAAACCGACTGTAACGATATTTTCACCCCCGAGGATTTCACCGACGAGCAGAAACAGATCGCCGAAACCACCTGGGATTTTGTCGAAAACGAAATCTTGCCGATCACCGATGAAATCGAAGAAGGTCGTTTCGACCTGGTCGTCGAAGGAATGAAAAAGTGCGGTGAACTTGGACTGCTGATGATCGATGGCCCCGAAGAGTACGGTGGGCTTGAACTTGACAAGGCCACCAGTATGCTCGCCGCTGAAAAGATCGCTCCGGCAGGATCTTTTTCAGTCGCCTATGCCTGCCATACCGGCATCGCTACCCTGCCGCTGGTCTATTACGGCACTCCCGAACAGAAAGCAAAATATCTCGACAAACTGCTGACCGGTGAATGGATGGGTGCCTACTGCCTGACCGAACCAGGCAGTGGTTCCGATGCCCTGGGTGCCCGCGCAACGGCAATTCTCAGTGACGATGGCAAGCATTACATTTTGAACGGAACCAAACAGTTCATCACCAATGGTTCCTTTTCTGACATCTACACCATCTTCGCCCAGGTTGACAAAACCAAGTTCACCGCCTTTCTGGTCGAACGCACCTTTGAAGGGCTGGAAGTCGGCGCCGAAGAAAAGAAACTTGGCATCAAGGGTTCATCGACCACCCAGATCATTCTCAACAACTGCAAGGTTCCGGTCGAGAATGTTCTCGGTGAGGTCGGCAAGGGGCACAAGATTGCTTTCAACGTCCTCAATGTTGGCCGTTTCAAGCTGGGGGCGGCCGTTACCGGTGCAGCCAAGCACGCCCTTGAAATCGGGATCAAATATGCCAATGAGCGTAAACAGTTTGGAACCCCTATCGGTCAGTTTGGCGCCATCGGTGGGAAATTTGCCAATTTACAGGCCGAACTCTTTGCGTCGGAATCATTGATCTATCGCCTGGCCGGTCTGCTTGATGACAAGCTGGCAACCATCGACAAGTCAATTGATAACTATTACGAGGAATACCAGAAAGGGATTGAAGAATACGCTCCCGAATGTGCCATCGCCAAGGTCTACTGTTCGGAAGCTCTGGCCCACACGGTCGATGAAGTGGTTCAGGTTCACGGGGGTTACGGGTTCACCTCTGAATATCCCGCCGAACGCTTCTACCGCGACGAACGGATCAACCGGATTTTCGAAGGAACCAACGAGATCAATCGCCTGCTGATTCCGGGCATGATCCTCAAACGTGCCATGAAGGGCGAACTGCCCTTGCAGGCTGAAGCGATGAAGGCCTTTGAGTCACTGATGACTCCAAGCTTTCCCGATCTGGATGAAAATGATCCCTTCGCCAGCGAAAAAGATCTGCTTAAAAATCTCAAAACCCTTTTCCTGATCCTCTCGGGTGCGGGAGTGCAGAAATACATGGAAAAACTTGCCGATCAGCAAGAAATCCTGATGGCTGCCGCAGACATGGCAATCCAGATTTTTGCGATCGAAAGTACAGTCCTGCGCGCTGAAAAATCCTGGGCACAGGCCAGCGACAAACGTAAGGAGCTGCTCAAGGCCGTGGTGAAGGTTTGTGCCTTCAACGCCACCGAAATTGCCGGTTCTGCCGCCAAGCGTGGTGCCTTTTATGTTGAAGAAGGCGACACCCTGACCATGATCCTCTCCGGGGTTCGCCGGTTTGCCAAATATGATGCCAGTGGCCTGCTGGAAGCGTCTCGCCTGCTCGCCAGCCAGTCACTCGAAGAAGAAAAATATCTGTTCTAAAAAGCTGTGTCCTCCCTCTCCGGCTGGAGAAGGAGGACCATCAGAAAGCATAACTGGATGATCAAACAACACACCATCATCACCCCGTATCTGGTCGGCGATGTCCACTGTTACAGTGGACAAATCGCTGGGGAGTTGGTGCTGTTCGATACGGGGCCGACAACCGAGGAGGCCTGGCAACTATTACAAGCCGAGGTCAATCTTCAGGAACTGCGGCATGTTTTTGTCACCCACTGTCATATTGACCACTGGGGCAATGCCGCCCGGTTGGTCGAAGAAACCGATGCAACACTCTATCTACCCCAGCGCGATGTTGACAAACTGCAGAACCACCAGCAACGCCTGCAGGGAATGATGCAGGTTCTGCTCGATTGCGGATTTGACCAGACATGGCTCAATGAGCTGCGTGCCGAAATCGATAATGATACGGTTTTCCCCCCTTTCCCCAAGGAATACCAGGTGGTGGAAAAATCGACCGTGCCGCAACAACTGGGGATTGAGGTCTTGCCTTGTCCGGGCCACTCGCAAAGCGACCTGGTCTACCGGGTCGGCAAGCAGGCGGTTACTGGTGATGTCCTGCTGCAGGGGATTTTTCAATCCCCACTGCTCGATATTGACCTGCAGACTTTCAACGGACGCTTTCACAACTATCAGGCCTACTGTGCCAGCCTGACCAACCTGACACGTCTGCGCGACTGCCAGATATTACCCGGTCATCGGTTTGGAATTGAGTCGGTGGATGAGACGATTCTGTTTTATCTGCGAAAAATGCTTGATCGTGCAGTCAAGCTCAAACCCTACGCTCATGAACAGGATATTGCCTCCCTGATTGAACGCCTTTTTACCGATCGTCCCATGCCTGTTTTTCATACCTATCTGAAAGCTTCAGAGATTCTCTTCATGCAGGATCTGCTGCGTGAACCGCAGTTGCTGAAGCAGGCACTGGAAGAGGTCGGGCTCTTTGCCGCTCTGGCCAACGACTTTAAACAACTTTGAGGAAACAGTATGAACGACCCTCTCTTTGATCCCTGGAAGCTGGGAACCCTGTCTCTGAAGAACCGCATCCTGATGCCTGCGATGCATCTGAATATGGCCGATGACTACCAGGTCAGTGACAAACTGTGTGCTTTTTACGCCGCCCGGGCTAAAGGGGGAGCCGGACTGATCGGTGTCGGTTATGCCAGTATCGATCTGCTCTCGGCCCATGCCGGTCATATCGGGGCCCATGACGACAGCTTTATTCCCGGCCTGAGCCGACTGGCCACAACCATTCATGAAGGAGGGGCCAAAGCCTTCGTTCAGCTTAACCATGCCGGACGCTACAATCATTCGATGCTGACTGGCGGGACTCAACCGGTGGCCCCCTCGGCAGTGCCGTCACGCCTGACCGGAGAAACCCCGCGTGAACTGGAAGAAATCGAAATCGAAGGGCTGATTCAGGCCTTTGCTGCTGCAGCCCTGCGTGTAACCGAGGCCGGGTTCGATGCAGTCGAAGTGCTGGCCGGAACCGGCTATATCATCAGCAGCTTTCTCTCGCCCCTGACCAATAAACGCCAGGATCGTTGGGGAGGGTCACTCGAAAACCGCATGCGCTTTTGCCTCGAAGTCATCAAGGCCATCAAACAGGCCAGCGACCTCCCACTACTGGTGCGGATGAACGGCAATGATTTTATGCCCGGAGGGATTGGTCGTGAAACTCTGCAACAGTTCGCCTGCGCCCTCGAACAGGCCGGAGCCAATGCCCTGAGCATCAATGTTGGCTGGCATGAAGCACAGATGCCGCAGATTGTGACCAAGGTCCCGCGTGGCGCATTTGCCTACCTGGCAAGAAATATCCGCGAACAGGTCTCGATCCCGGTCATTGCCGGGCATCGTATCAATGATCCACATACCGCCCGTAAACTGATTTCTCAGGGCTGGTGTGATGCAGTCGCCATGGGACGTGCCTTGATCACTGACCCGGAACTCCCCAATAAGGCCGCAACAGGCAAAGAACATCAACTGATTCACTGCGTCGCCTGCGGGCAGGGCTGCTTTGATGCACTCTTCAAATTTCAACATGTCGAATGTCTGTGCAACCCACGGGCCGGGCATGAGGATGAAGCTGTCACAGCACCACAGAAAACCAGAAAAGTTCTGGTAGTTGGTGGAGGTGCTGGTGGAATGAGTGCCGCCCTCGCTGCTGCCGAGCAGGGCCACCAGGTTATCCTGGCTGAAGAGTCGACCCGGCTTGGCGGCCAGCTTGATCTTGCCGGAGCACCTCCGGGACGCGAAGAGTTTCGCCTTCTGGCCCGTGACCTGGCTCGACAGATTGGTCTGGCAAAGATTGAAACGCGCCTTGGCACCAGGGTTGATGCCAGTCTGTTACAAAAGATCCGCCCTGATCTGGTTATTCTCGCCACCGGGGGACGACCACAGGCTCCGCCCATTCCCGGCCATGATCTGCCCCATGTCATCCAGGCCTGGGATCTGCTCCAGCAAAAGGTTCATGCTGGTCAACAGGTGGTTGTTATCGGTGGTGGTGCCGTCGGGATTGAAAGCGCCCTGATGCTTGCCGAAGAAGCCACCCTGCCTGCTGAAACCCTCAAGTTTCTCCTGGTTCATCGCGCGGAAGACCCTGAAGAACTCTACCGCCTCGCTACCAGTGGCCATCGTCAGGTCAGCATTGTCGAAATGCTCGATAAACTTGGCCGCAACTTTGGCAAAACAACACGTTGGACCATGTTGCAGGATCTTGAGCGCTATGGCATCAACAGCCATACCGGAGTCAAGGTCACCGCTATCACCCCTGAAGGAGTTCAGATTGAAGGGCCAGGGGACAATGGTGAAAAAATCAGCGAACTGCTTCCGGCTGACACGGTCGTCCTGGCGATTGGAACGCAGGCCGAAAATGCCCTGCAAAATTGCTGTCAGGATCTGAGAATTGAATTTCAGACGATTGGAGATGCCCGGAAACCGGCCATGATCTTTGATGCTGTCCACCAGGGATATAAAGCCGGAAAGGAGGTCGCATGAGCGGTCTGGCAAAACTTCCTTCACTTCTTGAAGGTGCGCGCCGTTCCCGCTGGCGCCTCCGCATGCTGAACATTTTTCTGGGTCGGCTGATCCCGTTCAACCGCCCCCACGGAATCCGGATTCTCGAACTGGGTAAAGAGCATGTCAAAACAACCGCTCCTTACCGCCGTCGTAATCAGAATCACATTCGAGGCATCCACGCCTGCTGCATCGCTACGGTTGCCGAATTTTCCTCGGGCCTGCTCTTTCTGTCACGCTTGAACCCGGCCCGTTACCGGTTGATTATGGCGCATCTGGACATCGATTATCGCTATCAGGCCAAAAGTGCAATCATTGCTGAAACCTGCCTGTCTGACCAGCAATTGAAAAATGAAATCCTCAAACCTCTTGCCGAGACCGACAAACTGCTGTTTACTCAGACCACAGAGATTCACGACGCACACCAGAACCATATCGCAACCGCTCGTGTTACCTGGCAGATCAAACGCTGGGATGCGGTCAAAACCAAAGTTTGAATGTCGCGAAATAAACGATTCTGCACCCTGACACAAAGGAGACGCCGATGAAAAAGATTCTGTTTGGACTGGGACTGATGCTGTTGATAGGACAACCCGCCTTTGCAACCACGGTTGCCGGGGTCAAACTGGCCGACAAGGTTGAGATCGGTAACGAACAGCTGCAACTGAACGGTTATGGCATTCGTAAAAAATTCTTCTTCAAAATCTATATCGGCTCTCTCTACACCGTCCACAAAGCAACCAGCAGCGCCCAGGTGCTCGCGGACAAAGGCGGCAAGTTGATCCGGATGGACTTTCTTTACCACAAGGTTGATAAGCAAAAAATCGTCGACGGATTTGCCGAAGGTATCGAAAAAAATACTCCGCAACTCCGAAATGACCCCGCAGTTAAACTGTTCCTCGGCTGGTTCAACGCAGATTTTGTCGAAGGAGATCAGGTCGATTTGGCGATCGATAAAAACAACAACGTCAGTGTCAGCCATAATGGCCGCCAACTGGGCAGTGTACAATCAGACACCCTCGCCAAAGCCCTGCTGCTGATCTACCTCGGCAATGACCCCGCCGATGATGATATGAAAGAAGGGATGCTCGGAGATATTTGATCCCTTGGGACACCACACCACCAGCAAAAGCAGCATCGTACCCCTGATCGACCGGCTCAATAAATATCCGATCGGTCTGGTTGACAACGACAAGCTGCGCCAGATTCTGGCGATCCTGTTCAGTGAAGAAGAGGCCCACATTGCCTCGTGCTTTCCCCTGCACGAGGCAACTCTGGATGAACTGACAAAACGCACTGGCTGCCCCCGGGACCACCTGGCAAAAGTTCTTGATCAGATGGCCGATAAAGGCCTGGTGATCGACATGCCGCACAAGGGGGTCGTCTACTATCTGCTGATGCCGGGCTTGATCGGTTTCTTCGAATTTACCTTCATGAAACAACGCGCCGATCTGCCCGTGGCCGAGCTGGCAAAGCTGATGGGTGAATACCTTTATGAAAACCCCGAACAGGGGCAGGCCAGCGAATTCTTTGGCAGTAAAACACCGCTGACCCGCTCGCTTGCCTATGAAGAATCGATCCCGGTCAGCTCGCAGGTTACCAGTTACGAAAGTGCTCGGGAAATCATCCGCCGCTCAGGTGGTGGGGCAGTCGGACTTTGCTACTGTCGTCACAAGAAGGAACATCTCGACGAAACCTGTTCCAAAAACGCCCCGGTTGAAAATATCTGTATTTCTCTGGGCAGTGCCGCCCGGTTCATGGCCCGGCGCGGTTTCGCCAAAGAAAAAACGGTTGATGAACTGCTGGCGGTTATCGACCGTGCCCGCGAGCATAATCTGACCCATATTACCGATAATATCCGTCACAAACCGAGTTTTATCTGCAACTGCTGCTCGTGCTGTTGTGAACTGCTCGCCGGAGTTCAGGCCGGTTACCACGCGGGGATCGGCAAAACCGGTTATCTGGCCTCAGTCAAACCTGATCTCTGTGCCTGCTGCGGGCTCTGCATCAAAGCCTGTAACGTCAAGGCACTCGATATCACCACAACAGAAAAAGGGCAACAACTGTCCATTGCCGACAATATCTGCCTTGGTTGTGGCGCCTGTCTGCCAAGCTGCCCGCAGCAGGCGTTGCAATTGCAGCGAACGTCCCCTCCGAAAATCCCTTTAAAAAAAAAGGGTCTGATGAAAAGGATTCTTAAAGAGAAGGGAAAAATGACACCCTTTATGATTGATGGGATCAAGCAGAAGCTCCTGAAGCTATTGTCTTGAACTGACCTCGATCAAAAATAAAGTACGTTGCACTCGCGGCCTCGAAAACGTTTTTCAACACCCTGCTAACGATCAAGAAAATCATCGATCTCAGCAAATCGCTCTATATCCTTCTGCGAAACGCCGCAGGTACTAAACTCCTTCCGCCAACTCTTGACAACTGAAAACACCTCGTCGGTAATGGCGAATGCTCCCGGTATTCCCCACGAACGGCCAAGCTTTTCCAGTTTAGCCCTGCCCGGATAGGAAGAATGGAGGTCGAAAGTCAGAACATGCTCGCCGCGCTGCCCGATATCAGGGACTAGATCAAAAGCGGGCGACAGTCGCCAGCCCTCTTCTTTGTCGCAAACCATCCAGAAGTTCTTAAGATGATCATCGGTATTATGGATCACAGCGTTAAAGACCATCTGGCGAAACAGCTGTGCTGAATCCTGTTGCGGGACAGCACTGACCTTGCGCACCACATTCAAAATGTCAGCATATCCGCACTGATAAAATCCGGAAGCTTTCAACAGTGTTTGCAGACTGATCATGTGCCTCGGCCCTTGCGGAGTTATGTCAAAGCGTCGAACCAACAAGACAGGTCTGCTGGCACAGTGCATCAAGCGGGTCCGTGGAACAATCAACCCCGCTCTGATCGCCAGGTTCATCGTCGCAGCTTCAATTCGAACGACGTCAACGTTGTCCTTGATGCTTGGAAATTTGGCGAGATGATGTTCATCCTCTTTCTCGTCGTAGACCAGAGCTTTAGGACGCGCCCCGCCCGGAGAACTGCCAGCCCCCAGAAGCAGGTGAATATCGACTTCGGCCTTATCTCCTCGTTCGAACGATTCGGCAGCCTCGACCAGACGATCAAGGTGAAGCACAGAGACGTTTTCAGGATTTTGTCGGGGTGCCCCTTGCTCAGTATAGGAGAGTGCCCCCAGGCCGGACGACCCGAGAGCCAGGAGGAGATTGGGTATTTTTTGTTGATGCAACGGGATATGGTGTTTACGAACCAGCAGACGGCGGCCCCAATCATCCGGGAGGCTGTCTTCGAACACCCCGAATATTCCGGGATGATCCACATTAAACTCTCCTTCGTGTAAAGGAAGGGAAATCGGATCCAAAGCAAAGGCATCTGCCCGCTTCAGGTAGTCTGACGTATATCGAAAGGCACCACGACCTCTGCCGTTTGATTCAATCTCACAGATCATCTCTCCTGCCTGGATCTGATCGGTAGCCAGATGGATCCAGACCTCAATACGATAGATCATTTTCTTTCCTTACCCTTGATCCGTGAGCATTCGACGGCAAATAGCAACAAGTCATTGAATTGCCTAAGCGTCTCAAAATCACCACTTAACCTTTGGGTGAAGCTAAGAATTTTTGAAACACTTATTCAATCCAAGCACTTGCACTCTTTATCCGCCGCCTACTCACGGATCAAGGCTTACGAGAAGCGCGCTGACGCCTGGGCTTTTGTGTCTGCTCGTATTTGTCAAAGAGACTCTCCTTTGGTGCCAGCAACCGGTCAAGGTCTTCGGCATGACCAAGGATTTCTAAAGCGACCACCCAACGACCAAGCTGCACCCGGTGGTCACCGCTCTCCATTTTATATAGCGTCGGAACACTCACGCCAATGCGGGAAGCAAAAACCTGCTGCGATTCGTTGCGTCGCAGTCGTTCTTCACGCAATCTGGCTCCGAGAGCCTTCAAGCTGTCGGCACTGTTTCCCTGAATGATCATTTTTTCACCAATAACTAAAATTATACTTTGTATTATCTGCCTATTTAGTAAGTAAAGCAAATTATTTATTGTATTATTTTCTCGCTAAGTTCTGGCCCGCCGCTCAGATCACCCGGTCTTTCAGGATAAACGTTAAACATCAAAGCGCATCGGTGATATCCCGACAAACACCCTGACGAAACTCTCCCGATAAAAAAATAACAGACTATTTTTGTCAGATATATTGACCTGCCGCTTTTTCCGGTTTAATCTAGGGTCAATCCCGTTGATTTCAACGGTTCTCACTCAAGAACAGGATCGTTGTTTTCTCACAAATTTTTACGATGCGCAGCGGGTGTTGCAGCATCAATTTTTTTGCTCAGGCCAGGATAAAAAATATGGAACGAATCTATCTTGACAACAACGCCACCACCATTGTCGACCCGGCGGTGCGCGACGCGATGGAACCCTTCTACTGCCACATGTACGGCAACCCCAATTCGCTGCACTCCTTCGGCATTGAAGTCCGCCCCTACCTGCATCAGGCAATGGAGCAACTCTACGCGGGGATTGGTGCCAGCGACGACGATGATATCATCATCAACTCCTGCGCGACCGAGGGCAACAACACTGTCATTCTTGGGATCTACTTCAATCTGCTCAAGGACACACGCAAGAAACACATCATCACGACCCAACTTGAGCACCCCTGCATTCGTGAGTCCTGTCGTTTTCTCGAACAACATGGTGTCAAGGTGACCTATCTGGCCCCAAACCGGGAAGGTCTGATTACCGCCGAAGCGGTCAAGGAAGCGATCACCGATCAAACCGCACTGGTTTCGGTGATGTGGGCCAACAATGAAACCGGGCTGATTCTGCCGATCAAGGAAATCTCCGAAGTCTGCAAGGAACAGGGTGTCTATCTGCATACCGACGCAGTGCAGGCTATTGGCAAAGTCAACGTCGACCTCAAACAGATTCATGTCGATTACCTGACCTTCAGTGCGCACAAGTTTCATGGCCCCAAAGGGGTTGGCGGTCTCTATATTCGCAATGGTGTCAGTCTGCCCCCCCTGCTGCATGGTGGTGAGCAAATGGGCGGACGCCGGGCAGGAACTGTTGATGTGCCGGGGATGGTCGCCATGGGCAAGGCCATGGAACTGGCCAACGAACATCTGGCCTTCGAAAATACCGAGGT
>JAJRWH010000054.1 GCA_024276935.1 Deltaproteobacteria bacterium | reverse complement strand
ATGATGGCGCGGCCCAAAGTTGCATTTTTCGATCTGTCCTGCTGTGAAGGCTGCCAGCTGCAGATTGCCATCATTGGTGACGAACTGCTCGATGTCCTTGAGCTGATTGATCTGGTTGAATTTCGCGAAGTCATGTCAGAGACCTGGGCAGATCGTTACGATGTTGCGATTGTCGAGGGGAGCGTCGTCAACGAAGAGTCAAAGCAGCGGTTGCTGGAGATTCGGCAACGGAGTGATCTCCTGATCGCCTATGGCAGTTGCGCGACCATCGGCGGGGTTAACGGGATGAAGAACCGCAAGCCGCTGGCAGAGGTTCAGGCCGCGGTTTACGGTGACAAGTCGGCCTGGTTTCCGGCCACTGCAACCCAGGCCCTGCATCAGCTGGTGAAGGTCGACTATTTTATCCATGGCTGTCCGATTCATCCCGACGAGTTCATCAAGGTCCTCAAGTCGGCCCTGGCCGGGTTGCCTTACCAGGTGCCCGATTACGCGGTCTGTGTTGAGTGCAAATTCAACGAGAATATCTGCATGTATGACAAGGGCGTGACCTGCCTGGGCCCGGTGACGCGGGCCGGTTGCAACGCCTGGTGCGTCAACAACGGGAACGTCTGCTACGGCTGCCGGGGCCTGGTCAGTAATCCGAACAAGGCCGGTGCCGAAGAGGTGCTGCGTTGCCACAATCTCGACGCGAACCTGATTGCCAACAAGATGATGATGTACAACGCCGCGATGGAGCCTTGTGATGAGTAGAAATGTTTCGGTCAATGTAGAGTTTTTGACCCGGGTCGAAGGACACGGCCATATCGTCGTTGATGTGCAGAACGGTAGTCTGCAGAAGGCCGAGTTGCAGATTGTCGAAGCTCCGCGCTTTTTTGAAGCGATGCTCCAGGGCCGCTCGATCTTCGAGGCTCAGCACGTTACCTCGCGGATCTGCGGTATCTGCGCTTGTGGTCACAGCCTGGCATCGATTCAGGCCGCCGAGAGTGCCATCGGTTTTACCCCCAGCGAGCAGACCCTGCAGTTGCGCAAACTGCTGCTGCACATGGAAAATCTCGACAGCCATATTCTGCACATCTACATGCTGGTTGCTCCCGATCTGCTCGGGGTGCAGAGTTTTGTCGGTCTGATGAAGGATCATGCCGTTGCGGTGCGGCGGGCGCTGCGGATGAAGAAGGCCTGCAACGATGTCTGCGAGATTCTGGTTGGTCGCCACGTCCACCCGATCTCCTGCGTGGTCGGCGGTTTCACCAAGCTTCCCGGTGCCGGACAACTGGAGGCGATGCAGAAGTTATTGCTGCAGATCCGCGATGACCTGGCACCGACCGTCGAACTGATAAGTGCCCTCAGCTTTCCCGACTTCTGTCGCGAGACCGAATATGTGGCGCTGGTCAGTGATGCGGATGAGTATCCGCTGCTCAGTGGGGATGTCGGTTCCAGCGATGGTGTGCGGAAAGCGAAGGAAGAGTATCAGGCGATTACCAACGAGTTTCTGGTGCCGCACTCTTCGGCCAAACATGCCAAACTCAGCCGCGACTCCTATGCCGTCGGGGCCCTGGCACGTTTCAACCTCAACGCTGCCAAGCTGCACCCATCCGCCAAGAAGGTCGCTGAGGCTATCGGCCTGAGTGCACCCTGCCATAATCCGTTCCTCAATACCGCAGCCCAACTGGTCGAATGTGCGCATTGTGCCGCCGAGGCGCTTGAGATCGTCGAACAACTCCTGACCAAAGGGGTCGATCAGAGCGAAGCGGTGATTGTCGGCGTCAACGAGAGCCAGAGCATCCCGGTGCAGGCCGGTCGCGGAGTCGGTGCGGTTGAGGTGCCGCGTGGATTGCTGTTTCACGATTATGAAGTCGATGCCGCAGGGATTATTCAACTGGCAAACTGTGTGATTCCGACCGGCCAGAACCTGCAGAATATTGAGGATGACATGCATCAGCTGGTGCCGGAAATCCTTGGTAAAAGTGACGAAGAAATCACCCTGGCCCTGGAGATGCTGGTGCGCGCCTACGATCCCTGCATTTCCTGTTCAACCCACTTTCTGGAGATCGATTTCGTTGGTCGCTGAAATTCTTGCAGAGCAGCTTGCTTCGGGTGCAACCTGGACTCTGTTGATTACCCTTGGCAATAGCTTACGCAGGGACGATGGGGTTGGCCCCTTGCTGGCTGGTCAACTGGCTCATCTTCCCAATCTTCTGATCGAAAATGCCGGGGACCGTCCGGAACGAGCCATCGATTTTGTCGCGTCGCACCGCCCGCAAAAGGTTATCTTTATCGATGCCGCTGATTTTGGTGGCCAGCCCGGAGACCTGCGCTGGATTCAGCCTGCTGAATTGACCGAACGTTCTTTAAGCAGTCACCGGTTGCCGCTTGTTGCGTTGATCGACTGGATCGAAAGTGAACATCCGGTTGTCTGCCACTGTCTGGGAGTTCAGGTTGGTTCCATGCAACTGGGCGAAGGGCTGACACCCGAGGTCGCAAAGACGGCAGCAGAGATAATTGACTGGTTCGAAAATTTATCGAAAGCAAAACAAACGGTTCAGTCCACTGCTTGTCAGGGTTAGAGCTGGTGACCAGGTGACAAGAGTTTCAGAACCAGGCCCGAATTCCGACAACCAGTTGGGTGTTGTATACGTCGGCACCATCCGTTCGGGCATAGTCGGCGGTACGACCGTAGAGGCCGGTCCAGTTCAGGCCGATATAGGGGGCAAATTCACGCTGGATTTCATAGCGAAGCCGCAGGCCGGTTTCGATGGTGGACAGCCCGGAACCTGTTCCTGCCGCCGGGTCGTCCTTTGCGTAAAGATTGAGTTCAAGTTCGGGGACCAGAATCAGCCGTTGGGTCAGCATAAATTCGTATTCTGCCTGTAAACGAATTGCACTGCGGTTGTTGCTGCCGACAAAGACTGCAGTATCGATATCGAAAAAATAGGGAGCCAGGCCTTTGAACCCCAGAGCGAGCCAATTACGTTCGGGCGTCGGGCGAATATCCTGTCGCCAGCCGAGTTGCAGATCCCAGAAGGGTGCGATAGCCCGGCTGTAAAGGAGTTGCAGCTCGGTCTCTTCGATCTTGTTGTCGACATATTCTCCGTCAGTCTTGATCCAGAGTTTGTGCAGATCTTTTCCGACCCATCCTTCGGCATCCCAGACCAGTGGCGTTGCTCCGTCGGTTTGACGCAGTTCAAACTGATCAATCCTCACCAGACTCAGCAAGGGATCGTCCCCTTTCCCGCCGGCGAAACTGAAGGTTGGAATGAGCAGGACAAGGATAAGCAGTAAATATTTTTTCATGGTCGAGTGTCCTCCTCAGGAAACGATGACTTTGCGGAACATTCCCAGCATGTGATAGAGCAGATGACAATGGTAGGCCCAGCCGCCCAGAGCATCGGCAGTCACCAGATAGCTTATTTTGGCTCCCGGTTGTACGATGACGGTGTGTTTGCGTGGGATATGCAGCCCGTCTCCTGTTTCAAGATCGCTCCACATTCCATGTAGGTGCATCGGGTGATTCATCATAGTGTCATTGACCAGGGTGATTCGCAGGCGTTCGCCATGCTTGAATCGCAGCGGTTCGGCATCGGCATATTTGATGCCGTTGATCGACCACATATAGCGGGCCATATTGCCGGTCAGATGAAGCTGGATTTCCCGCTCTGGTTCACGTGGATCAGCCGTTGGATAAAGGCTGCGCAGATCCGCATAGGTGAGAACCCGACGGCCATTATTGCGTAAACCGACTCCAGGGTCGTCCAGGCGGTACTGAGGAGTTTCAGCTCTGGCATCAACCTGGGGGCCGAACTCGGTTGCAGCATGGATAACCGGAGCATTGCTGCCCTGTCCCGCGCGACCGCGCATAGGCATTTTATCCATTTTCCCCTCAGCAGATTTCATCCCCTTCATTCCTGCCATCTTGCCCATTTCCATCCCCATATCCTGATGACTCAGAAGCGGATAGGGATCAAAGTCAGGAATCTCCGCGCTCAGGGAGGGGTCGGGGGTCAGGGTGCCACGGGCGTAACCGGTCCGGTCAAGGGCCTGGGCAAAAATTGCATAGGCTCGGTCCGCTTTAGGTTCGACAATGACGTCATAGGTTTCGGCAACCCCAATGCGAAATTCATCAACACTGACCGGTTCGATATTTTGGCCATCGGCAGCAACGATCTTCATTGTCAAACCAGGAATTCGCAGATCAAAAAAGCTCATTGCCGAACCATTGATAATTCGCAGCCGGATCTTTTCTCCTCGTTTGAACTGGCCCACCCAACCATCTGCTGGAGTCTTACCATTCATCAGGAAGGTGTAGGTATAGCCGGTGACGTCGGACAGATCTCGATCACTCATTCGCATTTTGTTCCACATCCTGCGTTCAGACCAGGTGCGGGCCAGACCCTTGTTTTTGATATCACGGGCCAGGTCGCCGGTTGTCCGTTCAGCGAAGTTGTAGTAGCCGCTCATCTTTTTGAGTTTGGCGTAGATTTGGGTCGGGTCTTCATCTGACCAGTCAGAAAGCATAACCACATATTCACGGTCAAAGCTAAAAGGTTCTGGTTCTGCGGGATCGATAATGAGAGCCCCGTAGAGTCCGGTCTGCTCCTGAAACCCTGAGTGGCTGTGATACCAGTAGGTTCCACTCTGTTTGACATCAAACTGATAGTGAAAACTTTTACCGGGAGAGATCCCGCCGAAGCTGATATCCGGGACCCCATCCATGCCGGAAGGAAGGATCATTCCGTGCCAGTGAATCGAACTTGATTCGGCCAGTGAGTTACTGACTTTGAGGCTGACACGATCTCCTTCACGCCAGCGCAGAATCGGCCCTGGAACATGTCCGTTGACTGCGGTGGCAATCCGGGACCGACCAGTAAAGTTGACGGTCTGGGGTGCAATGTTCAGGTTGAAATTTGTTCCACGCAGGGTGGGTTGAGGTGTCGAAAAGGAGCCCGCCGCCAGCAGGCGGGAGGGTGAAAGCCCCATGCCAAGCAGTGCACCACCCATGGCCAGGCCCTTGACGAACTGACGACGGGGCATGGAAATCTCATCGATATTTATGAAGGAGTTGTCTTGTCCCATGGGTATATTTCCTCTCGGGTCGGTTCAGGCTTTAGCGAATCTCCGTTGCACAAGATTTCATGTCATTTAAATGTCCGGAGAATTCAGACTGCATTGATGACAGCTTTCAATTTGTCTTGAATTGTTGTGGCAATGGCAAGAAGGGCGGGATTTTTGACCGCCTGCATGGACGCAATCGGGTTGACAGCGGCAACTTCAACCTGCTGATTGTCGAATTCCTGTACGACAACATTGCAGGGGAGCATGCTGCCAATCCAGGGTTCTGCCTGCAAGGCCTGGTGGGCATAGGTTGGATTACAGGCTCCGAGGATCGTGTAATTTCGAAACTCGGCATTGAGTTTTTTCTTTAAAGTCGCTTTGACATCGATTTCAGTCAACACGCCAAAACCTTCGTGACCTAATTCAATTCTGACCTTTTCGAGGGTCTGTTCAAAGGTCAGGTCCACCTTTTTACTGAAAACATATTCCATCCCTATATTCCTCCCTTTTTTGTGATATTTGTCATTGTGGCGTTAGCATATCATATTTATGTAAAGTTGGTTCAGCAATTGCTATGCCATTAACTAAACAACAAGATTCGGGGTATTTAATGGCAACAACAGAGCAAAATCGTAGAATATTGTACAGCAGGCCGTAGAAAAACCTCCATTGTGGAGATCCTTTTTTTGTCCTTGACTCTGGACCATGGTCAAGAGTGCAGACTTGAAACATCACCAGCAAAAAAAGGTTAGAAGTATTGGTCTTAAATAGCAGGGAGGTCAGCATGCATCATTCCTTAACGATTGGAAAATTGGCAAAACGGGCAGATGTCAGTATCGACAGTATTCGTTTTTATGAGCGGCTCGGGTTGCTTTCGGAGCCGATGCGGACTTCTTCGAACTATCGGGTTTATCCTTTTGAAACCGCTGATCGGCTGCGTTTCATCAAAAAGGCCAAAGCGTTGGGATTTCCGCTTAAAGAAATACAGGAGCTTCTGACCCTACAACAGAGTCCTTCAGCCTCAAGGGCAGAGGTCAAAGTCAAAACCGTGGATAAAATCAGGGATATCCGCGCCAGAATCAAAGATTTACGTAAAATACTCAAGGTATTGGAACGGTTGGACAAGTCTTGTGACGGGCAGGGTCCAATTGCTGATTGTCCGATACTTCATGCCCTGGCAAACGATGACAGCCATAGATGCCATCATTAACCGAGAAAGGTTTTCTCATGAATCCGACATTGTCAGATATTATCTGGTACCTGTTCATCGGGGGGGTCTTCTGCATGATGATTCGCAATGGAGGTTGTTGTGGTGGTCATCGGCAAAAGCAAAAAAACGCAGAAAAAGAGAGCAAAAATATTACCAGGAGCTAAACTTATTGTTGCACTAACTGATTAAACAATTGTTTCTGTTGGAGAACCTTGTTCTTTTACCAGGGAGTCAACCATGCATCATCATAAAGAAGAGTGTCATCATACAAATGAACCAACACGCTTCGTCGATCCGGTTTGCGGGATGAGCACCGACGATGAAAAGGCATTTAATGGCTATGAGCATGCTGGTGAACAGTTTTATTTCTGTAGTGAAAAATGCCTGACAAAATTTAAAAACGATCCGGCTGCCTATAGGGGAGAGTCCCAGGAAAAGGAGCCACAAATCAGTGCGGCACAAAGTGATGCGACCTACACCTGTCCGATGCATCCGGAAATTGAACAACAGGGTCCCGGGAGTTGCCCCAAGTGCGGGATGGCCCTTGAGCCCCTGTCTCCCCTGCCGGCAACACGGACAGAGTACAGTTGCCCCATGCATCCTGAAGTGGTTCAGGACTCACCGGGCAGTTGTCCAAAATGCGGAATGGCTCTTGAGAGTGTGGTTGTTTCTCTCGATGAAGAAGAGAACCCGGAATATGCTTATATGTGGAAGCGCTTTCTGTTCTCGGCCGTTCTTTCCATCCCCCTGGTGATTATCGCCATGCGTGAAATGCTTCCTGGTGGTCAGTTTATCGAGAATATGGCGTCAGCCCGGACTCTGGGGTGGACTGAATTGATTCTTTCGACCCCCGTGATTCTCTGGGCAGGTTGGACCTTTTATGTTCGTGCTGTGCAGTCGGTGATCAACAAGAGTCTGAATATGTTCACCTTGATCGGCCTGGGTGTTTCCATGGCTTATATCTACAGCCTGGCGGCAGTTCTTGTGCCGGATATTTTTCCTGCCGGGATGCGTGGTCCGGATGGAGCGGTCGGGGTCTACTTTGAGGCTGCAGCAGTCATTGTCACTCTGATTTTGCTTGGCCAGGTGATGGAGTTGCGAGCCCGTAGTCAGACTGGTGCTGCCATCAAGGCCCTGTTGGGTCTCGCCCCCAAAACTGCCCGCAAGATTAACGAAGATGGCAGTGAAGAGGATATTCCGCTCGAACAGGTTGTGGCCGGAGACCGCTTGCGGATCAGACCTGGAGAAAAAGTTCCCGTGGATGGCATTGTTCTTGAGGGAACCAGTTCCATTGACGAATCGATGATTTCCGGCGAGCCGATTCCGGTCAGCAAGGAAGCAGGTGATAAATTAATCGGGGCAACGGTTAATGCCACAGGCTCTTTGATTATGCAGGCAGAAAAAGTTGGCAGTGACACCTTGTTGTCACGGATCGTTCAGATGGTGGCCGATGCCCAACGCAGTCGCGCACCGATCCAGAAACTGGCTGATCAGGTTGCCGGGTATTTCGTACCGGTTGTTATTGGTATTGCGTTGCTGGCCTTTATTGTCTGGTTTGTGGTCGGTCCTGAACCGCAGCTGGCTTACGCGCTGATCGCGGCAGTGTCTGTGCTGATTATTGCCTGCCCTTGCGCTCTGGGATTGGCAACACCGATGTCGATCATGGTTGCAACCGGCAAGGGGGCAGGGCTCGGTGTTTTGTTCAAAAACGCCGAGGCGATTGAAACCTTGTGTAAAATCAATACGTTGGTTGTTGATAAAACCGGGACATTGACGTTGGGAGAACCAAAGCTGACCGGAGTCGTTCCTGCTGAACATCTGGATGAAAAACGCCTGTTGATGTTGGCGGCAAGCCTTGAAAAGGGGAGCGAACATCCCCTGGCAGCGGCTCTGGTAGAGGGAGCTGAAGCCAAAGGATTACAACTGGTTGATGCTCAGGATTTTGCTTCTCACACCGGTAAAGGTGTTTCCGGTCAGGTTGAGGCGAGCGAGGTTTTGTTGGGAAATGCCAGGTTGTTGGAAGATTTTTCAATTGATCCAGGCCCCCTAGCTCAGAAGGCTGAAGAGATGCGAGGCGAAGGTCAGACTCTCATGTACGTCGCTGTCGATGGTCTGATGGCCGGGCTGCTCGCTGTCTCTGACCCGATCAAGGAAACAACCCCCGAGGCTATTGAACAGTTACATGCTGAAGGGATCAAGATCGTGATGTTGACTGGTGATAATCGGGCAACCGCCGAAGCCGTGGGTAAAAAACTCAATATTGACCAGATTGTCGCCGAGGTGCTGCCCGACGAAAAGGCTGAGGTCGTGAAAAAATTTCAGGCAGCTGGTGAACTGGTCGCTATGGCGGGTGACGGAATCAATGATGCTCCGGCACTGGCTCAGGCCGAAGTCGGAATCGCAATGGGAACCGGAACCGATGTTGCCATGGAATCAGCCGGTGTCACGCTGGTTAAAGGAGATCTGATCGGCATCATTCGTGCCCGTAAACTGAGTCGGGCAACGATGGCCAATATCAGACAAAACCTGTTCTTTGCCTTTATTTACAACTCCCTGGGTGTTCCTTTGGCGGCTGGAGTGCTCTACCCGGTTTTCGGACTGCTGCTGAGCCCGGTGATTGCCGCGGCGGCCATGAGTTTGAGCTCGGTTTCCGTTATCAGCAATGCGTTACGCCTGCGCTCGGTAAAAATAAAGTAGGGGTGTTGGTCTATTTATCCTTTTAAGATGGAGTTGAAAAATGAAAACAAAAATTATTCTTTCGGTCCTGCTCATGGTCTCGTTGACAGCCTTGCCTGCACTGGCAAATGAAGCTCATCATAAGACTTCTGGCGAGCAGGCCACAGAGCAAAAAGCGACAGATGATCTCACATCATCCATGCAGAAGATGAAAGACATGCGTGAAAAAATGAGTCAATCGACCGACAAGACAACGCGTAAAAACATGATGAGTCAGCATATGAAGATGATGATGAAGGGGATGAATATGATGTCCGGAATGGACATGAAGGGTCATGGCATGATGATGGGACAAAAATCGGATCAGTTGTCAATGACAGATCGCATGACCCTGATGGAGCAAAGGATGTCGATGATGCTCAAGATGATGGGCCAGAATAATATGATGGCTGGCACGGGTATGATGAACTGCATGATGGCCGATACAAGAGAGGATCGGCTGCAGGTTTTGGAAACAAAAATGCAAATTATGCAGGAAATGATGAATGGTCTTTTGGTGCAGCAGAAACTGATTGAGGAAGAAGTTGAATAACTGATTTTTATTGATGATGCCTTTCGGCCCCCACCCTGATCCAAGGTGAGGGCCGAAAGCATTGAATTAAAAACTGAATGCCAATTGCCCGGTCAGTTTTTGATTATCGAGCCCGGTATTGACGTCAGTGTACAGATATTCCAGAGCAATAACCGTATTGGTGAACAAACCATAGGATGCGGACATTCCATAGCGTTTTAAGTCATCTTGAAAATCATGGGCTTTTTCGTAACGCAAAGCCAGCTGTGTTTCTGCCGTCGGCTTCCAATCGGCTTCAAGGGTTAAAGCCAGAGGCCGTTTGCCAGTCAGATCTGTCGATCCGATCAACGAGTTGGAAAAATCATCCAAGGCGGTGACGACTTCAGCTTCAAGCCCGAAAGAATCGAAACCAAGCGATACAAAACCACTTGCGCCCGCAACACTTGACGTGTACAACGCACTGCTGCTCACCAGACCTGCACCACTTTCCGCCAGATCTGAAAGGTATGAAACACCCAGGCTGACACCCTCAAATGGCGTTAATTCCAGCGCAGCGACAAGGGTATCAATATTCTCCTTGGAGTTATCGATTTCGCCACTGAAAAAACCACTACTCAAATGCCACAGGTCCCCCTCAAGAACAAAGATAGCCGCTGTGTTCTGGGTTTCACCCAAGTCAACTGTCAGGGGATCAGTGATCATTCCGCTGTTGAATTTTCCGAAAGGAACGTACATTTTCCCGCCATAGAACGCCGCAGATTGTCCAAGAAATGATTTGGGACAATGCAGGGAGATAACCGCTTCATCAACCTTGATCGTGTCATCACCGGGAGTCTCTTCATAAAGCAGGATGATGTGTCCGTCGATATTTTCATTGATGGCAACTTCTGTCGAAAGTTGTGCCGTTGACAAACTTAAATCGCTGGTGGCATCGGAACCTTTGGTTTTATCGTAAAAGGCTTCCATCTCAAGCAGGCCACCGAATGTCAAACGTTTATCAAGGGCCTGAAGACTGAAGGGTTGCCCTTCGCCTGGGGTGATTCCTTTTGCTCTTTCCAGGGCCTGAATACGCTCTTTAAGGTTTTCGATCTCGCTCTGTGTTCCCGGGTGTGCTGCCCAGACCGTTTGACTTGCCAAGAGCAGAATCACCAACATCAATCCCAATCTGTTCATTTGCCTCTCCTGTAATGTTTTTAATTTAATTGCTGCCGGGTTTGTCGGCCTTAAACCAAGATATTTAGCGGGGAATTATGCCAGATTATGTAGAATTTATCAAATGGGTGTAGAGGTTGTCCCAGATCCACCGGCCCTATATAAGTATTGATTGCTGGCATCTCGATTTCGGGTAAAAATCATCTTGTCGATGTGGTTTTCACCCGACAATCGTCAGATCTGGCGAATATTGTTAAAAGTGGCCCTCTATATGCCTTTCT